>CAXGRW010000261.1:0-7340 GCA_964012125.1 uncultured Rhodopirellula sp. | reverse complement strand
TCTATCGTGAACTGTCATTTTCGTACGTTTTGCTGGGTAACTCATGCTCGATTCGGCTCAAGAAGTTCTGCAACTTCAATCGAGGGGTGATGCGACGGCTGTGGAGATCGCAACGTCGGCGATCGATAAGATCGAAGCCACACAGGAGAGCATCAATGCTTTCACCCATATTAATCGCGAATTAGTACTCTCGGCTGCGGAAGTGGTTGACCAGAAACGACGCAATGGTGAATCCCTTGGACCCTTGGCCGGTGTCCCAGTGGCCGTGAAGGATGTGCTTTGCACACGTGATATGCCGACCACTTGTTCGTCGAACATGCTTCGTAATTTCCGACCTCCTTACGATGCCACCGTGGTCGAAAAACTCCGCAAAGCTGATGCGATTATCGTTGGTAAAACAAACATGGACGAGTTTGCCATGGGAGCGAGTACGGAAAACAGTGCTTTTGGCAACACTCGGAATCCATGGGATGTGTCTCGTACACCAGGGGGCAGTAGCGGAGGCGCGACGGCGTGTGTTGCTGCGGGAACAGTGCCTTTGAGCCTCGGTACAGATACCGGAGGATCGATTAGACAACCCGCAGGTTTTTGTGGTGTAACCGGCCTGAAACCTACTTACGGTCGAGTCAGTCGCTATGGCCTGATCGCTTTTGCAAGCAGCCTTGATCAAGTTGGCCCCATTGGTTGGTCAGTACAGGACGTCGCTTTGCTGCTTCAGTGCATCTCTGGTTACGAGCCGCGCGACTCGACTTCGCTGAATCACGAAGTTCCTGATTACCAGACAGCTCTACAGTCGAGTGATTTACGGGGAATGAAAATTGGTATTCTACGTGAAGCTTTAGATGTCGACGGAGTTGACGAAGCGGTCCGCAAATCCGTCCTCGCTTCAATCGAAGTTTTTCGCGACGCTGGTGCTGAGATAATCGATATCAGCTTGCCGCACAGCAAGTACTGGGTGCCGACTTACTACGTGATCGCTCCCTCCGAAGCCAGCAGTAATCTGTCTCGTTACGACGGAGCCCATTATGGACACCGTGCCACGCAATTGGCACCTGAAAAAGCTGAGTCACTGGGCCCCTTGGTAGCAACCTACTGCCAAAGTCGTGCGGAAGGATTCGGTGCGGAAGTCAAACGACGCATCATGGTTGGAACTTACGCGCTTAGCGAGGGCTACGCCGACCAATACTACAATCAGGCACTCAAGGCTCGGCGTCTGATCAAGGGTGATTACGATGCGGCTTTCTCGCAGGTTGATCTTCTGCTTGGCCCAGTGTCACCAACACCGGCTTTTCCGCTGGGTGAAAAGGTTGACGACCCTCTGCAGATGTACCTTTGTGATCTCTTCACCGTTGGTGCCAACTTAGCAGGCATCCCGGCGATTTCTTTACCAGCTGGCAAAGATGCATCGGGGCTACCCTTGGCAATTCAACTACAGGCCCCTGCATTGGCAGAAACTCGATTGCTTTTCGCTGGTGCTGCCTATCAGGCAATGACCGATTTTCACAAACTTCGCCCCGATACTTTCGAATCCTGAAATCTCATGACGCTCAGCGACGGTTATCCCACTGAAACCATCATTGGTCTCGAGGTACACGTTCAACTCAAGACGCAGACCAAATTGTTTTGCAGTTGCAGCACACGTTTTGGTGCCCCACCCAATACCCAGGTATGCCCTGTCTGCCTTGGTCTTCCCGGCGCGCTACCGGTAATGAATGAGCGTGCGATCGACTTGGCGATTCGAGCTGGCCTCGCAATCGATTGCTCGATCCCGCCCATGACAAAATGGGATCGCAAGCAGTATTTTTATCCGGACCTTCCCAAGGGATACCAGATCAGCCAATTCGATCTTCCTATCTGCGCTGACGGTTTTCTTGATATCACCGACGAAGCCGATCCCGAAAAAACTCGCCGCATCGGCATCATCCGTGCGCACTTGGAAGAAGATGCTGGAAAGAGCATGCATGACGAGGCGACCGGGCGAAGTGACTCACGCATCGACCTGAATCGTTGCGGAACTCCCTTGCTCGAAATCGTCAGCCATCCTGATTTGCGATCGGCAAGCGAGGCCAAAGAGTACTTGGATGAACTCAAGTTGCGAATGACACATCTTGGCGTCTCAGACTGTGAGATGCAGGAAGGCAGTCTTCGTGTCGACGCCAATGTCAATCTGCACATTGAAGTCGATGGCAAAAAAGTGGCAACGCCGATTGCTGAAATCAAGAACATGAATAGCTTTCGAGCCGTCGAGCATGCAATCGCACACGAAGTTGACCGCCAATACGATCTCTGGGAAGAAACAGGCAAAACGATTCAGGACGAAGCCAAGACCACACGTGGTTGGGATGATGCAAAGGGAAAAACATTCCTCCAACGTGAGAAAGAAGAGTCAGCTGATTACCGCTACTTCCCCGATCCAGACCTGCTGCCAATTCGCATCCCGCAGGAACGTGTGGACGAAGCCAAAGCCAACCTTGGCGAACTACCCGCAGAAATCTGCCAGCGCCTGCAAAACCAATACGGCATCAAGTTATACGATGCGAATGTCATCGTGAAACAAGGACGAGAGCTGATTGAGTATTTTGAGGTAGCTGCTACCAAATCCGGAGATGGAAAACGCACCAGTTCTTGGATCCAACAGGATGTGATGCGGACGCTAAACGAAACTCAGGCCAACATTGAAGAATTTGCTGTCACGGCTGAACAGCTGGGTGACTTATTACAACGCGTTAGCCAAGGTGACTTTGACAACGCACGAGCGAGAGATGTTTTTACACACTTGCTAAAGACCAAAGATTCGGTCGAAGAAGCAATCAATCGTCTGGGCATTGAATCAGTAGATAGCAATGAAATAGAGGTGCTTTGCCGGGAATTGCTGGATGCAAACCCGCAAGTCATCGATGATGTGAAAAGTGGAAAGCAGCAAGCCGTGGGGGCATTGATTGGCCAAGCCAAGAAAAAGAATGCCAATGCAAACCCAAAGCAGGTACGGGAAACTTTACTTCAACTAATCGAACAATCCTGACGTTTCATCCAATTCAAGGCTCACGCGGAATGAAGGAACATCCCCATGGTCGATTCAAATGACACGTCCCTCAGTAACGCCAGGCAACAAAGCGACTGGGGATTCTGCTGTATTGTTGTGTTCATTGGATTGATTGCTGCCTGGCTATTACTGATGCCGTGGATCCCGGGAATCGCAAAGCACTCCTTGCAACGGTTTCACCTTCGCACTGCATCATTTTCGGTTTGGGCTGCACAATTCCCTATCCCGTCGATGTACAACTTTGCGAATCAATACAAAGTTGAACAATACCCTCCGGGTTTCGTCATGATGATCCTCGATGAAAATGAAAACTGGAGATACGCAAATCACTTTCCAGCGAGGGTCATCACATTCTTTGCTGGCAGGTATGACTTCTTATCCTCACAGCAGGATCGTTGGTTTACCCTCAAATCGTCATACCGTGGTCAAGTCCTCGAATCAAAATTTCACCTCGAAGCTCAAGCAGAAGGTGGCTACAAATTGATTCGCATTGACAAGGTTGAGGAATCGCTATGAACAAAATCAGTCAGGCGTTCCAAAGACTGCAATCCGCAGGGCTCAATCGACCTCTCGCTGCCTACCGACTTGTTCAGGCAGCAATACTGATCAGCCTTTTTTGGAAGTGGGAGTTCTTTCTCCAAGCCAACAGTATTTACGCGAATACCCCAGTCGAAGACCCATTCTTTCCTGATTGGTTAAGGTCCGTCACTACGATTCGATTTGCCTTCTGGGGGTCTGCACTGGCAACAGGCATCAGCCTGATCACCTCATTCAACCTGCTGCAAAGAGCATGCAGCTGGCTGGGCTTTTTTGGAATCACTCTCATGTGCGTCCATCAAGGAAGTTACAACGACATGACGTTCGTGACGATTTGGTGGTGCTGCCTGTGGTCCGTATGGTTGTCCCACCGGGTGGATTCCCTGTGGTTGTCCCACCGGGTGGATACTGATCAGCAAGAATTGCTGATGCGTCGGGCTGCCTTCCTCTCACGCCTGATCATCTCTTTGATTCTGCTTGGTGGTGCAGCAGGCAAATGGACCCCCGAGTACTGGTCTGGAGAAGTATTGTTTGACATTTACTTCGTAGATCGTGACTTTTGGCTATTCAACTACCTGCGAGCCAACTACGAGCCTGAGGAGTTGCAGGAAATTGCCAAATGGTACAGTCGTCAAATCGTTGTTGTAGAAACGATCAGCGGGCTTGGCTTGTGGGCATTGCCAGCTCGCTGGGCCGCATTGATTGCCACCATCATCCTGTCGGGAATCGTAATCTTTTCCAACAAGTATCTGGTCTCAGTCATCGCTTGCCTGATTGGACTTGCTTGTGTCGGCTTCTTCGTGCCTCGCCGCCCCCGAAATGCGGCCACCCTTGCTGGTCCAGCAACAAGAGAACCCGCGGCTAACTGACTCAGCGTTACAGGATTCCCTTGGTGCTGGGAATCGCGTTACTGCGAGGATCATCTTCAGCCGCCATACGCACCGCGCGAGCAACAGCCTTGAAGACACACTCGGCGATGTGGTGGGCATTGCGTCCATGATGCAGAACAACATGGAGATTGCATTTCGAGTTGGCAGCGAAAGACTGCCAAAAATGCTCGACTAGCTCAGTATCAAAAGTGCCGATTTTGGCTGCGACAATGGGTGCCTGATACTCAAAAGCATAACGTCCTCCCAGATCCACTGCAGCAGTGACAAGGCACTCATCCATCGGCAGTGTGAAGTGCCCATACCTACGAATTCCTGCACGATCACCAAGCGCCTGATCCACTGCCTGCCCCAAAGCAATCCCGATGTCCTCGCATGTATGATGATCATCAACATGCAAATCACCCACAGCGGCCACGGAGAGATCGATCAAAGCATGCTTGGAAAAAAGATCCAGCATGTGGTCAAGAAAACCAATTCCTGATTTCCGCGTTCCAGCCCCATCGCCATCCAAATCAATCGACAGCTGAATGTCTGTTTCTCCGGTCTTGCGGTCGACCGAGGCAGTGCGAGTCATGTGATTACCAGAATTACAAGAGTGAGAATGTCCAAACGATGAGAGACGTCTAGGCCAGATAACGCTCAATTATCATCAGGCAGGCGTCGATCTGCTCATCTGTACCTACAGAAATCCGCAGACCATCTCCCCAATCCGGGAATTGCATGTATCGAACGAGAATCTGATTTTTCTTCAGGAATTCGTAAAGTTGCTGATGTTTCCCATTGGGGTGTTGGCACCAGACAAAGTTTGCGTGAGAGGGCACCACTTTAAAACCAAGGTCGCTCAGTCGCTCTGCCAATCGACTGCGCGTGGCATTCATCTTTCCCTGAACGTCCCGTAGCCAGTCACCACAGCCCATAGCCGCCGTCGCAGCAGCGATCGACAATCCGTCACAATTGTAGCTGTCCTTGATTTTAGCCAATTCAGCGATGACGTCTGGCTGTGCTACAAGAAAACCAAATCGGATTCCAGCCAAGCCATAAGACTTACTGAGGGTTCTTGTGACCATGATCCGCTGGTTCTGTTGAACAAGATCTAGACAATTGTCTTCGGCAAAATCCGCATAGGCCTCATCAACTATCAAAGGACAATCGAGTGAGTCTGCCAACTGGGACACACGATTCGGACTGACAACGGTTCCGCTCGGGCTGTTCGGATTAGGCAACAGTACGAGCCGCAGGTCTTTATCTGACTTGCCAAAAGCTGCTGGAAGAGACCAATCATCGTCGAAAGCGACCTGTTCCCACGCCGCGCCTTGAATATCAGCCAACGTGCGGTAGAGAACGTAACTCGGATAGGGCAAACGCAACTTTTGCCCTTCGCCGACAAAACCACGCACTAGCAATGTCAAAATTTCATCACTTCCGTTGCCCGCCAAGACCCACTCAGGGCCAGGCAGATTCAATCGCTCAGCCGCAGCCCTCCGGAAGGCAGTCGCCATGGGATCGGGATAGCGGTTCAGTGGGCCGCCTGCTGCCACCCTGATCGCATCAACCACCGCGGGCGGTGGCGGGTATGGATTTTCATTCGTATTCAGCTTGATGTACTTCCCTGGCGGTGGTTGCTCACCGGGCGAGTAGGCCATCATGCGGGCGAGGGCAGGGCGGAAGAGAGACTTGTCAGCCATGATGAGTGGGGCTTTCGTAAGCCAGTCTGGGTCAGGTCGCCAAACAAAGTCGACGATGCGGGTCAAAAACAAAGAGCCAAAACGGGGAGCAAGGGTTTTTATTCGATGTGTCTGACTCAAGACTCTCGAATCGTCACGCTTCTAGCGTGAGCTGTCAGCCCTTCCTTATTCGCAAGTCGGACAACATCCGGAGCAATATGGTTCAGCGCTGCTGAATCAAATTCGGTCACGCTGCCGCTTCGTAAAAAGCTGTTACTGCATAAGCCTGCAGCCCACGTGCAGGTACCGCCGGTGGGCAGAACGTGGCTGGGACCAGCTGCATAATCCCCCAACGCTACTGGCGTATGGTGCCCAAGGAATGCGGCGCCACTATTTCGAATACGGGCAATTTCGTCACGCGGATTTCGCGTCTCAATGTGCAGATGCTCGGGCGCAAACTGGTCAGTCAGCTCGCATGCGTGAGCTTGATCACGGACGAGGATCAAAGCTCCGAACGCTTCCAGGCTATCTAGCGTCAGTTGGTTGCGTGTCAGCAAATCCAACTGCCTTACCAATTCTTCTTGAACCGCATCAATCAACTTCTCATCCCACGTGATGAGGATCGCAGAGCCCGGCGAATGCTCTGCCTGAGCAAGGAGATCTGCTGCAACAAAATCGGCTCTCGCCGTCTCATCCGCAATAACAATCACCTCACTTGGGCCAGCAAAAGAATCGATATCCACGACACCATAAGCTTCTTTTTTCGCGAGAGCGACAAACAAATTGCCGGGCCCCACAATTTTATCGACAGCTGGAACCGCATCGCAGCCGTAGGCCAACGCCGCCACAGCCTGTGCGCCACCCACCCGATACACTTCACGCAAGCCAAGCTCATGACAAGTCGCCAGCATATCCCCGTTGTAGGCGCCAAACTTCGTCGGCGGTGCCACGATTGCAATCTCTTTTACGCCGGCAACCTGAGCAGGAACCGCAGTCATCAGCACGGTTGATGGGTACGCTGCTGCGCCGCCAGGCACACAAACGCCGATCCGATTCAACGGAAGGTATCTCTGCGTGAGAGTCACCCCGGGACGCGGTTGAACCGTTACATCAGAATGCAGAATCGCCTGCTGAAAATCTGCAACGTTGTCTCGTATCCGCCGGACGGAGTCCAGCAAAGCAGGGTCTGCAGCCGAATGGGCTTCT
>CAXGRW010000260.1:0-7366 GCA_964012125.1 uncultured Rhodopirellula sp. | reverse complement strand
ACGCAAATCCAGCAAGCGTATGGTCTTATCTGCGGCCGAGGACGCCAGGATTCGGCCATCTGGCGAGAACGACAATCCCAGCACGGTATCGCTATGCACATCACCGAAATCTCGCACCGGCCTTCCATTTTGCACATCGAAGACAACAACCTGCCCTGATCGACTTGGCGGACCACTGCCAACAGCAAGCGATTTTCCATCGGGGCTGAAATCCAAGGCAGTGACTCGATCACTAATCACGGTTGGATCATCTACAGCGCCAATGGTCCTCTCCAAAACCCAGTTTGACTTGATCGACCACGACACCGGTGCAGATTCCAAATTGAATCCGACCACCATGTCTCCATGACTGGCCAGTTGCAACGGCTGCCTGTTTGCCGACACGAACTCGGCGACTGCACGTCCATCGCTGAGACGGTAAACATCGACACTTCCGTCCTGCCTTGCCGCGACGACCACGTCATCGGGTCCGAGTGTCAAATCACACACTGCATTCCCCGGCGCCGCAACCACTGATTGCAGAGACGCCAATCGCTGATCCAACAATTCTTGGCGAGTCGTTTCTGCTTGAATCACCTCCTGATGGCTGGGAATGGCATCAGTAGCGCGCTTCTGGGCGGCGGTTGCCGTACCCAACGCCTGCTTCCGTTTCGCGACATCTGCCTCACTTTTTTGTTTCGCAGATTCAGCAGTCGTAGCAGCCTTCTTTTGTGCTTCCAGTTCCTTGCTTGATTTCTGGGTCACCGATTCGGCATCAGCAAGCGTCTTCTTCGACTGATCAATCTTCGCCTGATCAGCGGCGGCCTCCTCATTTGCGTTTTTCAATGCTGCGTTTGTCTCATCAATCTTCTTCTGAATAGCATCGGACTTCGACTTAGCGGCCGCCTTGATTTTTTCGGCTTGCTCTGCATCCGCGTTCGCTTTTGCTGCTTCCTCCAAAGCTTTTTTCAGCTCAGCTTTTTGGGTCTCAAGCTGCTTACTGACTTGATCCACCATCGACTTCTTGCTGACCAAAGTGACAGATGTTGCTTCGATTACTTTCTTTGCTGCAACGGTATCGGTGGCCGCTTTTGCAATTTTCGCTTCCGTTGCTGCGACAACTGCCACGGCTTCAACCCGCTTCTTCTCACCTTCGGCCAGAGCAGTGACTGCTTTCTGATGCTCTTCTGTCACCTTTTTCAACGCAGCATCTTCTTTTTCCAGCGATTTCTTCAATGCCTCTGTCTGCGCATTCAAACGAGTCAGGGCACCTTTCTGACGTTCTGAATCCCGTTTTGCCGACGCGATCGTGAGTGAGTCCCTACGACTTTCGCGCACTTTGAACAGATTCTTTCCGTCCAACTGATTCCACACCTGAACCACTCCATCGGCTCCGCCCGTGATGATTTTTGACTGATCCGCGTTGAGTTCGATAGAAGTCACGGGGGCACCATGCTCCATCTTTCGGAGCACTTTGTTGTCAGCGCCATTCACCAATGACACCGTTCCATTACCCGAAGCGACAGCAACGGCTAGAGCGGGTTTAGTCAACAGAGCGATTGCCGTCGCCGCAGCAACTCCGCCCAAACTTTCCTGCTGCATTTCCAAGCCAGCAGAATCTGCATTGACACGTAAAAGCTGCGGTGCACCCGCAGCATTGATCCATGCGATTTGAGTTCCGTCAGATGACCAAGCTAGTTCCTTGATCGGGCCTCCTGCATCGTGTTCAAATTTTCGTTTGCCCGCAGTAATATCCCAATACGTTACATGTCCCATCTCGTCCGCTGACAACAGCGAATCTGCTGCTTCTGACCAGACCATATCAACAACACTTTCCGCGTTGCCCTTGAGCGTGCTTTTGATTTGCTGTTCACGCAAGCTCCAAATTTCAATATCGCCAATCGCATTTACCAAGGCCCCAAGATCGTGCGATGGATGAACTGCCAGCAGACCAACAGCATTGGCGAATGGCATCTCATCACTCGCGACCTGTTGCCCGCTACGACGCCAAAGCCTGACCGTCCGAAAACCACCAGTAGCGATAAAATCGGCTTGGGGCGAGACAGCAACTGACTGGATTAAATCAACATCGGTGACCTCACCTACAGTTAAGGAAGGATCCACCAGTCGACCACTGACCTCATGAGTCGCGGTATCCACAACGATCACACGATTACCTCTGCCAACGACTGCAAAATTTCCGTCAGGAGAAACCTGCAATGAGTAGACCGTTCGAATGGACTCAGGAATTGGCTGCCATTGAATGGACTCAACAGTTTTTGCCTTTCCTGCTTGTGCCCCCTGGTCAATCCAGAGTTTGAGGAGTCCCAGCTGCTCGGGGCTCAACGACTTTGCTCCTACGCCATTATCCTCCGGCGGCATCAAGGGATCGTCTCCTCCGACCGCCCGTGTGAAGAGTAAGCTTTCAGCTGACTTACCAGCAACCAATGCAGTTCCCGTATCACCACCTTTGACAATGGTTTCAAGTGTTTCCATGACCAAACCTCCTTCCGCTTCTTTCGCGTGATGGCAGGCAAGGCAGTTCTGCTTGAGCAACGGCAAAATTTCAGAACTGTAATCAACAGGCGTATCACGCTCGAGTTGTGCAACCTGCAACGGCGGCTCGAAAGCATCCGCTTGTGCGATGTAAGCTGCACTGAACACCAGTGCTAAAATCAGCAAAGCGGGCTGCAAATAGTGATTACGATCGGTCAAAGAAATGAATCGGATCATGGATCAACGACCTGAATGGTCAGATTTGGGGAGGGAATATAAACAGTCAATTGCTGTTCTTTTGCCTCGGCTTTGGCAGCTTCAACTTTCTTGTCAGCAACGACGATTGCCGCCTTGATTGCTTCCAGTTGGGCAGCCTGAGCCGGATCATCATGAAGGGTTTGGAGGTGCTTGCGATATACCTGGGCTCGTTCGAGAGCCTGAGCGTTTGGCTTTACTTTCAGTTTAGTTTCCACTTGCAGCCAGAGCGAATAAGTTCCCGGCAAAGCTTTGTCAGAAACGCTAACTTTCAATTCCCCCTCATTCTTATCCTTTGCCACTGTAACGTCGGCGATCGTCACTCCAGGCGGTAAATTCCGAGCTCGCAGCACACATGCTTCGGAACCACCGTCACGGCGGGTGATGGCAACGGGAACACTGAGAGCTTCCGTTTTTTTAAGTTGAGCTATCTTGCCATCACCGATTCGAACGGTGACCGGAGCTAGATCACGATCAGAGACGTGGAAAGACAAATCCGTGCTTACTCGCGACTGCACAAAGTCTCGCCCGGCTCCACGCCCCCAGATTTGAGTCATCGGGGTGGCCGCAACCCTCGTTTTCCCATCGTCACCTGAACCGACGACTACCGCGGTGAAATTGGCTGCCTTGGCGTCTTCAGAAGCCTCGAGCGTAATCTGTGCCTCGTGCTGGTTAGCCGCCAACACGACTTCGGTCGCAGTCACGCCCGATGGCAGGCCCTCCAAAGTCACTTTGATCGGCCCAACCCAGCCATCGCGTCGTGCCGCAATGACATGAATTGCCTCCGTTCCTCCTCGAAACAACTTGGAACCAAACCCACGATACTGCTTTGCATCTTTATTCGGAAACGCAGCAAAGGCCACGAGATCGAATCGAGGTACCGGCTTACCAATACTGAGCTGGAACGCTTGCCGTTTCGACAACATCTGCCCCACATCCATGTCGTGCACCAGCACACGATAATCAGCATCATGAGTTGCGGTCCACGATACGACAGGGTCTTTGGTTATCAGACTCAGCGGTTCACTTCCCAACTTAAAACTATCATCTGCCTGTGCAACCGAATGATACTTGGGTTCTGCATCCTGCTGCGGTTCAATCCGCTGCACAAACAACCTGGCGTCTGATGGTTGCCCTACACGATCAGAGACTACTTCAACAGCAATCTGCTCCCCTTTCTTTGCCCCGAACTGGAACACTTGGCCACTTTGATCAACGGGAAACCACCATGAACCTTTGGACGGCATGGCCACTTTTTGAATCGCACTGGGCTGAGCGGCATCCGACAGGCTCACCGTGCCGGGTCCAAGAGTTATCGCAGAGGGCGTCCGATTAGCCGGCAGCCGTCCTGCTACTTTTTCCACCAACCCACTTTCCAAACCGAACAAACCAGCCTCGGATCGCGGCTCCTCAGCCCCAACAGCAACGACCAACTGGTAAGGGTACTCACTGCCGCCACGGTACAAAAAATCATGAACCATGACTGAGTAACTTCCGGCTGGTAACTTCGCCAGTCTGATTGTCGGATCGAACTCATCCGAACCGCGGGCAACGGCGACGGAACGTCCGTTCGAATCAAGTACCTTCAGTTGGCCAATCATACGAGAGTCAACTCGCCCCGCCAGCAAACTGACACGCACATCCGCAGTTTCACTTAACTCAAAGCGAAACCAGTCTCGCTGTTCAGCGGTGCAGGACGCATTTACGAATTGCCCCGTCGGCAGCTCGGTCGGAACCTGCGGATCGTGACTGACAGCGGACACTAACTGATTGGTCGCTGAGGTCACGATAAAAATGCGTGGGTTCGAGAGCCCGTGTCGCCCAGAAACCCGAACTTCATAAGCCCCGGGCGGAACGGCCGCATCGACGCTGATACGAAACTTTCCAGACAGTCCAACTGGCGAATCTGAAAACGGCAGGGCAGTCGCCGTCCGTTGCACAGCTGTGATGCCAGGATTTGAAAAAACAAGATCACTCGCCTCATTCAAGCGATCTCCTGCAACGACATCCAAATCAAAATCGGTTCCCTGCTGGCCACCGGTGCGTGATAGCGAGCGAAGCTCACAAACGTGAAACTGTGCGCATATTGGCTCTGCAAAAATCGTGGCGATTGCGACTAGCGAGAAAAAGCTGACACACCGCTTTAGTTGACCGTTAATCGCCCACCTCAGTGATTGAACAGGAACTCTTTTGAGTTAATCAGAGACCACAGCACATCTTCGTAAGCTTCACGTCGGTTCTCCTTTCCTGCAACGTAAGCAAGAGTGGCTTTCAATTCGCGGTCATCTGGCTCACGACTGAACGCGATCGAATACAGCTCTCGTATTTTCTCCTCATCGGTGCGATTCGCATCTGCTGCCAACCTTGCAGCTCGCCCTTGATCGCCAGCCAATTTGCTTTGTATTTCTTCCGAATTCAACAAATGCAAACTCTGAGACAGATTAGCCTCCTGCGATCTTTCGCACTCGCATGCTGTCGTCGACTCAGGTCGCCCGAACACGGTCAAAAAGTACGAAGAGAAGCCAGTGTCGGGCAACGCAACGGCCCGCATGCCTGCCGGCATACCAGCGAACTTGGTTGGGCTGAGCGTCAGCTGATCAATAGAATCAAGCAAGACTTCAGCTTGAAGACGCTTCGGATAGTAACGCGAGTAACTACGTTTATCACCAATATTCTCCGGCAACGCGTCACTGTCAGACTGATAACATCTTGATGTCACAATCAAGCGAATCAGCGCTTTGAGGTCATAACCAGACTCAGTGAACGCGTCGGCCAAGCCATCGAGCAGTTCAGGATTGGATGGCGGATTGGTGACCCGCAAATCATCTTCAGGCTCAACCAACCCACGCCCCATGAAGTGTTTCCAGTATCGGTTCGCAAGAGCCCTCGCAAAGAACGGGTTACCCGGATCGGTCATCCAGTCAGCAAAATGTGCACGAGGATCATCCTGTGCCCCGATCGCGACTTCTTCTGCATCCAAACCAGCCGGCTTCAATGTCTTACCAGTCTTGGGGTGCTTTGCTGAAGACCCACCCAGCTTCGCAAAAACGACAGGCTCCAACGGGTCCCGCCCAGTCTTTTTCGAGACCGTTGTAAAGAAAGCCGACAACTGGGCGTAGTCAGCCTGACTCCATTTTTCGTAAGGATGATGATGGCACCGAGCACACTGGATACGCTGCCCCAAAAACAACTGAGCAGCATCTTCAATGCGCTGATTCGTGTCAGTAACTTGCTGATACCACACCACTGGCGGGTGACTCGCTACGCTCCCTGACGCGGTAATGATCTCCCGAACAAACTGATCGTACGGCTTGTTCGCCGAAATGCTTTCTCTTATCCACTGGTGGAAGGCAACATTCGCGAATCGCAAAGCTCCTCCTGTCCGGCGGTTCCGCAAAATAGCATTCCATTTTCCCGCGAAAAATTCCGCATGCCCTTCGCTTGCCAACAGGCGATCGATTACCTGTTCGCGTTTATTTGGTGATGTGTCTTTTTGGAACTCAACGATCTCCGGCACAGTCGGTGTCCGCCCAGCAAGATCAAGTGTTAGGCGACGCAAGAAAGTTGCATCTTCACAAATGGGCGAGAGCCCGATCCCCAAGGACTGCAGTTTGGCGAACACATGTCGATCAACAGGATTCTCAGGCTGCTGTGGAAATGCGTCTTTCGTGATGGTTGAATCAGGCACGGGAATATCAGCTCGGAACACCGTGACATGTCCCTGATAGCGTGCCATGACAGCAACATCGCCTACAAGATCTTTCAGATGAACAAGTCCCCTTTCATCGCAATCCGCCATTTCTGAATCATTCGATTCGTACAACGCGGCTCGCGTCACATCCTCCACACTGCCGTCTGAGTAGGTTGCCAGAACAGACAATTGCTGACTGGACGCAGCGTTCAACCGCCGATGCCCTGGCATGAGCTCGATGGAAACCACCTGAGGCTCATCATCACTTCCGTAGGGCATCCCCTGAGAAATCCATCGCGACAAAATACGATATTCATGACTATCAACATCAAGCCGTTTACCACCACCATGCGGCGAAGTGTTTACCGATTTCTGCAGCAACAAACTTTGATCGGGCGAGGCGGGTGAGAGCCGGCGACCGCGTGACTCTCGAACCAAGTGCTCGTAGTCTTCTTTGGGCTCGAAACCGAGGAGCGAAAGTTTAAATCCATTTTGGCCGGCAAGTTTGCCATGACAACCTCCACCGTTGCATCCCAGTTTCGTAAAGATAGGCACCACACGACCTGGAAAACTGATGGCAGCTTCATTACCTGTATTTTCAACACGAACCTGCAACTCAACCGTCTGACCGCTCGCATCCTCTGCGGTTACCGTCGCTGTTCCGTCCTGAAGCGGAATCAACATCCCATCACTGATCTGCACCACGGCAGGTTGGTCCACGCGATAGGTAACTTGGTGAGTCACATCGCCGCGTAACTGGCCAGCCAACTGCTGCGAAACCACGAGTTGCAAGCGAGCGTCCAGCCCTGACAGTATAAAACCGTGCTTTGGTTCGATATTATCAAACTGGAGTGTTAGCCTGACCGGCGATTCCACTTCGACATTTGATTTTTGCGATTCAGTATCCGCATCCGCCGCCCACACATTGGCCAATCCAGCACCGGA
>CAXGRW010000259.1:0-7367 GCA_964012125.1 uncultured Rhodopirellula sp. | reverse complement strand
TGATCGATTACGAGGCAACGCGTTGAAAGGCATCTGTTGTGGATTACATTTCAGTTGGACATTCACTTCTTCTTTTTGTTCTTCTTTTGTTTTGCATCTTCTGCTTGCGACCGCACCTCTTTGTCAACACTGGTGAGCCTGGTTTTGGCGAGTTTCGATAAGGTGGACATGAACTGATCTTTGATCATGCGTTCTGTTTTTGTCAGCTCGGAATCAGCAATTTTCTCGCCGTCGAATGGGCCTTGGTAACGTGTGAGCGTGGCGTTGGTGCCATCGGTTTTAGCAACCAGCGAATATTCTTTGTTACGCACCATCACGTTCCCGCGATACCAGATGTAGATCCAGTCTTTGACGCGCGAGCTAGCCGCTTTGTTCAAAATCGATGCAATGCTCGTTCCATCGCCGGGGTAATTGTCAGGAAGTTGGGCGCCAGTGACTTCGCACAGGGTAGGCATGACATCAACAAACTCGATCAGATCATCAGCGACACGACCGGGTTTACTTATTCCACTGGGCCAGTTGGCAATCATGGGGACACGTGTTCCCGTGTCCGTCATGGTGCCTTTACCACCAACCACCCTGACTCCATTCCATGGGGTGACGATTGGTTTATCAGTCCCGTTGTCCCCTGTGAAAATAAGTAGCGTGTTTTCGCGTACACCTGATGCTTCGAGTTGTTTGACGATTTGCCCGACCATTTTGTCAGCGTAGGCAGCCATGTCGCAAAAGTGTCGTTGCGGATCCTTGAGGTCACCTTTGTAGGTGGTTGAACCAAGTCGTGTTGGATCCCAGTCGCTGGAGTCGGGAGTGGGGTCGAATGGGCAGTGCGTCAAGATCATCGGGTAGTACACCAGAAACGGTTTTGTTTTGTTCTGGTCAATGAAATCGCAGATGAACTCGGTGCAGATTTTGGGTGCATACTCACCGTCCAAATACACTTTCTCCTCACCATTGATTTCCAGCATCGGATTGACGAATCGTCGGTCATAAGTCTTCCCATCCTGCTTGGATCGGCCAGAGCGTGTATGTTGCCAAAGGCATGAACGGTCAAATCCGAAATGTTGGGGAGCATCTTTTGCCTTGCCCAATTGCCATTTTCCGGCGATGCAGGTGGTGTACCCGGCCTGTTTCAGTTGATGGGCAAATGTGGTTTGCCCTCGATCCAAGAGTCCAAACTTCACATAGTTACGTACGTTGTATTGACCCGTCATGATCTTGGCTCGCGATGGCGTGCAAAGAGGGTTGGCAAAGCAGTTCGTGAATCGAATTCCACTGGCAGCCAGCTTATCCAGATTGGGTGTTTTGCAAGATTCGCTGCCGTTCACTGATAAAGCCTCGTAGCCCATGTCATCTGCCATGATCAGGACAACATTGGGTTGTCCTGCATGAGCGGTTGTGTCGGACATTGCTGCGGTAGTCAGTAATAACAGGGCGAGGATTCGACGCATGATGTGTTGCAGGATGGTTTGTTGTGGAAGTTGTTGTGAAGTGCAGGCTTTCCTGCACGCTGGTCAACCGAAATTGTATTTCGTGTCCGCTTTTGCGTTGTGTTGTGTTGGAAGTCAGTTATCGAGCTCGACACGAGTGTAGGGACTCGACAGGTAGGTGGCATAAGATTCATGGTTGTGTCGGATCGTTTTGCGATGATTGCTGAAGAAATCGACACGTGAAATACCAGGTTTCATTGGGATTTCTGCTGTCCATGCGTCTTGGGTTGGATCGTACTGCATCTCTGACACATTCTCATTTGGTATGAGTTCGTTCAAGTAGTTCGGGCTTCCGTCAGGTGCACGATCAAAGATCCACCAAATGCGGCCGCTTTCAGAAGACGATTTTTCCGGAAACCTGACCACGACATTGAGGGTTCCATTTTCATTGCTGTGCGTGACATCGGGAGGAGACAATAGTGCACCTTGTACCTGCTTGGGGAAAAAGTGTTTCAACAGAAATGCAGTCTTGTTCTGTTGGTCCTGTTCAATTTGGGAATGTCCACGCTTGCCGTGCCCTGTGTTTGCTCCTAGATAAACAGGGATGTCCGGGTGATGAGCCCCGCCCCAAGCAAGATCATAGGCGACGCTGTCATGTGTTCCAGGATGAAACAGCATGTCGACCTTGCGCTGCTGCAGTGTGTCAAGATTGCGGGATATGAAGACTTCATCAGCAATGTTTGCTGTGAATTTCTGAAGGTCTGGCCAGGTGTGCCCGGCTGCCAAGACGGCCCGATTGAAAGCGGGGCCAAAGTTGCCGCCCGAGAACATGCCGCGGCGGCCCGGTTGGGATTCAAGTTCATCCCATGCCTTACGATCACAAAGCCTCAACGGGGAGTCCCAGATGGGTGATACGCTTGCGTGTACAGCGGTCATGCGGTCGTCGTGCAAGATTGCCATCGATGGCGATGCACCGTTCTTGGAAGATCCAGTGACAGCTACTTTTCCTTCTTCAAAATGATCAGTTTCAGCATAGGCGGTCGTGATTGCCCGCATCAATGTTGCTGGCCAAGCCCAGTACTGAATTTTGTAGTGGGGGTCAAGCGTTTCTGCAAAACGTCTACTGGCGGCTGCTGCCAACGCACGCTGGCCATAACTTCCCGGTTCCTGCACGACCGTGAAAACAAGGCCAACTCCAGAGTTAAGTAATGCACGTTCCAATCGACTTGGCTTGGTTTCCATGTTTAATCGCGATGGTGTACTGCCACCCGTGAGGTGAAAACCTTTCGCCTTCTGATTCTTTGGCACAATCATTCGCACGGGTACGCGATATTCTTGACCCTTCCACAAATCACCCACATTGATGGTGACGAGCTTTTGTCGCGTTGCGATCAGTCCGGGAACGGCGTGCCAGTCCTGTAGTACTTCGGTTTCAAGCGTGTCGGCATCCTGAATCGCACTCATGTCGAATAGGGGGTTTGACGCATGGCAAACTTGACTCCCTAAAAACACCAAGACTGCTACACAGGATAGCTTTGATTTGGTCCAGTGCGATCGTATTGAGATTTCTGGACGATACATTGAAACTAACCTCGTTGATGAATGGGTTCAGGGTAAGCGGAACGCAGGCGTGCCAGTCAATAGTTTACATGAACCGTCGCAATCGGCGAGATGTTTCCCGTTTTCAGAAAAGAAGAGTCATTCACTGTCTGTTCAAAGACGAATGCTTTCGTGTCAAGCCTGAAGGCGGAGAGGTTGGCGGTGCCAATAAGTAAGGCTTCGCCACAGCCATTCCAGCGGACCGAATTGAAAGTAGTTTAGCCAGATGCATGAGAACGCGATCTGGACTAGCGATACTACAAGCACCGTGATCAGTTGTTCGACTCGTGAGAAGTTTCCAAATTGAGCGAACCCGTGCCCGTAAAAAAGGAAAGTGCAAAGCAATGTTTGCAAGAGATAGTTTGAAAGTGCCATCCGCCCGACACGGGCAAGTGGCCATGCCATTTTTGCAAGCATCCGCGATTTTAAAACCAGCATGATGCCCCCTACGTATCCGAGGCTGATGAGTGGGCTCGCCCAGTAATTGAATTGGTCTCCGAAGAAAAAAGAGTAGCTCATTTCCCAGTCGGCTTCAAAGTTTCGGTGGATCCCATACGTCGTCGCTGGGATTCCAATGCAAACTGCGATCGCAATCAATACCGCATAAACGGCACCCGAGCGTTCGCCCGTGAGAATGCGTTGTTTGTATAGAGCCATCCCAATCAACATCAGACCAGAACATCGCCACACGGTGGAAAACACAAACAGAAAGGTTTCCATGAAGAGTGCTTGTTCAGAGCGAGTTGGTAATTGTTGTAAGTACGGTTGCAGATAGGTTGCGATTTCTTGGTTGATAGTGTCAGCCTGCGGTTGCCAGGTTTCCTGTCGCAGTTGCAGGATGTCTTCCGACGGCCAAAAGGGCATTGAAAGACCTGTCATGATTGAAGTCAGGGAGGCGATCGTGAAGCACAAAACACCAACCGTCCACAACAATCGAGGGGAGCAGTTGCGAAACCAGAAAACGGCAAAACCGCACAAAGCATAGGGAGCAAGGATGTCTCCTGGCCACAGTAAATGTGCATGTAATAATCCGAGTATCAGCAGCCAGCCCATCCGGCGGAAATGAAAGCTTGTCGTAGGCAACGCGAGCGTTGATCGCTTCTTTGATATCAGTACGATTCCAGCTCCGAATAACATCGAAAAGAGGGACATGAATTTCATGTCCGCAAAGAGGTGGCTGAGGTACCACACCCAATGATTGCTGTTGCTCAGGTCTCCATAGGCTGTTGGGTTAAGGTAGGCACTGCCGATCATCGAGAAAAATTGTATGTTCATGATCAGGATGCCCAACGTTGCAAAACCACGCACAACATCGAGGGAAACGATTCGCTCACGCTTTCCAGTAGGATGTGCTGCGGGTGAGTTGTTTATCGGTGCATCTGCTGGTCGATCGCCAGGTGCTTCTGGTTGTGTTGGCATTCTGATTTGGGGGTTCGCGGGCGTGCTTCCCGGGACAGCAATCTTGGGACTGGTCTCCATCTTTAATTGCTGGTGGTTGGTTTTGCCAAGGTCGGGCCATATCCAACATCGAGAGGTCGTTGTGATGGGGCAATCGGTGTCAGGGTGCCAGAGTCGTCCTTGAGATTGCGTCCGACGCTGTAGATCAACCAGCCATCGGATGTCTTGCTGGAGATCATGTCCTTGGAAGTGTAGGGATCTTCTCGAATCTCTGCTGGTAGCGATTTGACTGGCAAGTCAGGTTGCCGCTGCAATGCTAATGAAATTCGCAGTGCTCGTACTCTTGCGATTGCATCATCTTTTGCATCGAAGATGCTCGTCATGTCAGGGGTGATGAGCTTGCTGACAGTCTTGAGAAAACTGGACGCTGACAAATTTTTGATCAGTACATCCATGCGTTGGTCTCGCAACGTTTTGGTCTGGTTGACCATTGAAATGCATTCGTTCATGTATTCGATGTATGCAGATTCGTCATCGTTGAAATAGGCTTTGCCAATGTTCGTCCCAGCAAAAAACGCAGGGATAGGGATTTGGTTCTCGTCTGAGCTTTTGGAAGCCTGATGAAACTCCTGGAATGACTGTATTCCCGTGGCACGCTCTACCTTAATTGTATTGGTCAGGTTGGTGTTCAGGTTGAACTGTTGCAGTTGTGTGTCGAGCGCGTCAAGTATTGGCTCAGAGACTTCACACGTTGTTAGCGTTTGTTGGACCGCCTTGCCAAGTTCTTCCAAGCCAACACATTCAATGAGAAAACCCACCAGAAACTTTTCTTGCTCAGTGAGGTGCAGGATGCGATAGCCTGTCAGGCAGACCTCGATTGCAGCGTCCCCTTCTCCGTTGGATGCGAGCATGCTTGCCTTGTCTGCAAGTATCTCGATCGCTCGTCTTGATGTTTCTGCGTGTGCAGTACTCGCTCCAAATCCTTGGCTGCGGTCAATGTCAGTTTGGAAGCTTTGGCGTTGGGATGCCCTTTTCAATAAGTCGAAGAGTTCGCTGTTTTCAGCAAAAAATGTTTTCTGCTGTTTCAGGCGGAGAGGTGATTTCGATTGTTCTATGCCGGAATTCGTTGACTCATTTTCGGCTTCTAGGCTTCTGACTAATTCAGAGTATGCATCGATTCCCGCCTCTGCCTCGGACAGCAGCACGAAAGCATTTTTCTGCTCAGGAACAGGCTCTGTTCCGTAGTCCGTGTAGTAGATGGGGTCTCCAGCATCGGAAATTTCGGTTCGTAACTTTTTCAATTGTTTGCCGGTCGAGTTCGCAAGCCAGGAGGAACCTGCGAGTCCGCAAATGAATAGTAACGCCAGTATTGCTGCACTTACCAGTAAGAACTTTTTCACACGATTACCTGATGTTTAAAATGGTTTGCGGCCAAAGACTCTCAATGACGGACATGGCAATGGGAGGTCCCTGTTGGCTGCCGCTTCTTTTTTGGTTCACAACGGATGCAGGTTGTTGACGAATGTTTTTTTCGCTTTGCTGTCGAGACAAGTGTCGTGGACCGAACGGGCGAGCGGATAGATGTGTTGGGCTAAAGCTTGATTGCGATGGGGCGCAGGATTGTGTGCTTTATTGATTCGATTTGAATCCCTGCTGGATTTGTGAGGATTTGGTGCCGTCCACGTGACTGAACTGGCAAGGCTAGTCGCGAGGTGTAGGTGCGCCACTCTTGTAGGGGCTGAATGCTACATGCTTTACAGGGCGCGTCTGAAGGGGGCACGCCCCTGAGTAGCCTGCTTTGCAGAGTATTTGACAGTCGGAAACGAGTATACTTCACAGGCTTTGTTGCCGGTTCTCGTGCCCGCAGTTGGTCAACGTTTCTTGATTTTCTCAATGCTGGAGATTTTGAATGAGAGTTCTTCTATTACTCGTTTCGACTTGTTGTTTTTCGGGATTCACACTTGCTGAGGATTCCACGGAAGATGCCAAATTGCGAATCGTCGTTTTTGGTGCCCATCCTGATGACGCTGAATACAAGGCTGGTGGAGCAGCGGCGTTGTGGGCAGAGAGGGGGCACCATGTCAAACTGGTTTCGGTGACCAATGGAGATATCGGGCATTGGGGGATGGCTGGTGGGGCTTTGGCTCGGCGGCGGTCGGCTGAGTCAGCGGAGGTCGCTAAGAGTTTGGGCGTGACCTCAGAAGTGCTGGATATTCACGATGGCGAACTCATGCCGACGCTTGAGAACCGACGCAAAATTACCCGGCTGATTCGTGAGTGGAATGCAGATGTCGTCATCTCACATCGCCCATGGGATTATCATCCGGATCATCGTTACGTTGGTGTCCTGGTTCAGGATGCCGCTTACATGGTAGCTGTACCTTTTTTCATGCCGTTGGTGACCCCACTGAAAAAGAACCCTGTCTTTCTGTACTCCAGTGATCGATTCCAGAAGCCGTATCCTTTTGAGGCGGATATTGTGGTCGATGTCGATCCCGTATTTGAACGCAAGGTCAATGCGCTGACTGCGCTGGTATCACAAACATTCGAGGGCGGCGCGTTGGGAAGTCAGGAGCGAATGGAGGCAGCGCCTCCTGCCTCACAGCCAGAACTACGTGCCGAGTGGCTGCGAGAAAAGTGGGTCAAACGCCAGTCAGGTGAGGCCAAGCGTTTTCGTAATGGCTTGATCCGTTGGTATGGAGAAGAGCATGCCAACAAAGTGAGGTATGCCGAGGCTTTTGAGATTTGCGAGTATGGCCGACAGCCTTCGGATTCTGATGTCCGGAAACTGTTTCCATTCTTGCCCCGCAAGTGAAACAGTATTTGATTTGGCTTCTTGTCACTTATTGTGAATTTCGTCCACGCTGCGTTTGGGCTGAATGCAGGCGGATTCAACGAGTTTACGAAATTCAGTGCGTGGGGGCTTGGTCCCGTTGCACTGTG
>CAXGRW010000258.1:0-7407 GCA_964012125.1 uncultured Rhodopirellula sp. | reverse complement strand
GATTATCGGCATCCGTTTCCAATAACTCAGGACGCATCTTGCTATCCTGCCGGTAGGTGCTGGATAACACAATCGTTCTGATGAGTTGCTTCTGGCTCCATTCAAAATCGTTTTGAAATTGGAAGGCAAGTTGATCAAGTAACTTCGGGTGTGATGGCGGTTCACCACTCGATCCAAAATCTTCCTCAGTCGCAACAATGCCTGCTCCAAATAGTCGAGCCCAAACACGGTTAACCGTGACTCGGGCAGTCAGTGGGTTATCGCCGTTGATCAACCATTGTGCCAGTTCCAGACGGCTTGCTGATGCGTCTTCACCTGTCGTTGCATCACTGGTTGGCCGTGGAAGGGGCGGGAGAGCGGCTGGAACACCAGGCTGAACCTCCTTGCCTTTGGTTAAGAACAGGCCTCGCGTGAACACGTGGGTTGGACGTTTGAGATGCGATGGACGTTCCGCAATTACCGGAATGTTGCTGCTGGGGATCATTGAACGTTCCGCTTGTAAAACGCTCAGTTGCTGTTTGTCAGACAGCAGTTTTGGAGCATTCAGCAACGGCTTGAAAATGGCCTGATGGCTGACGGCAACATAGCCGCGTTTGGCGATCAGTGGGAATGCACCCAGTTCTGTCACCCCGTTGCGGATTTTGATTTGCAGCGTGCTGCCTTCTGCGACTTTGACATCAGACTCAAGGACAAAAACGGCAGTGCGTGGGTAGTGGATTCGGCTATAAGCTGCAAAGCCGTTATTGGTTTTTTCATTCAGACTGTCGTTTGGATTTTTAAAGGGGGCCGCCTCATCACCAATGACTCGCGTGAAGGTGATTGGAGTCGTCTCGTCTTTTTGGTTCTTCAGCGTGGCCTGCACATGAGACAGGACGAATCCCCATTCAGAGTCCATTCGGGCCGTTTTTGGGTCCCCGGGAGCGATTGTGATTCGGATCGCGGTTAGCCGTTGTGACTGGGCTTTTAACGGCATTTCCAAGGTGATTTCAGTATTCGACGAAAGGGTGTCGATCGTGTAATACTCTGCCCGACCGTGCCGTTGCTCCACAGCAACCTCTGTCGACTTGTTGGCTGACGCCGTCATCGCGGTCAGGAACTGCCAGTGGGCCTCAGGTGCATCCAATGCAACGGATTCGCGTTTCCAAATCGACTGCTGTAACGCTTTAATCTTTTGATCCAGCTTGCTGGCTTTGGCGTTGTCAACTGGATCAAGCGGGACTGCCAACAAAGGCAGTTCTGAGTTCAGGTCACAATCTGACGTGTTGTTGAAGAAGGCAGCGAATCGGTAGAAATCTTCATGCTGTAGTGGGTCGTACGGGTGAGCGTGGCACTGCACGCAGCCGAAAGTGACGCCCTGCCAAGTCTGCCAAACAGTACTGACTCGGTCCAGCACCGCGTTGATTCGAAATTCTTCGTCGTCAGTTCCACCTTCTTCATTAGTTTGAGTCAGGCGGTGCACTGCTGTTGCTACACGATCATCAATGGTGGCTGACGGCAGCAAGTCACCAGCGATTTGCTTGATGGTGAATTCATCGAACGGCATGTCCTCGTTGATTGCATTGATCACCCAGTCTCGATACTTCCAGATTTCGCGACGCCCGTCTGCACCAAGTCCACGTGAATCTGCGTACCGGACCTGATCCAGCCAGACCGATGCCCAGCGTTCGCCGTAGCCGGGCGATTTCAACAGTTCATCAACCGTATGTGAATAAGCACCCTGACCATCAGTTTCCACCGATTTGAGAAACCGTTGAATCTGTTCAGGTGTCGGTGGCAGGCCAGTCAAGTCAAGCGTTACACGACGCAACCACTGCTCGGGCGGTGCTTCGGGTGCTGGGCTGATGTGTTGTTGGTCGAGGCTCGCGAGCACAAATCGGTCAAGAGGTTGCTTGCACCATTGAGCTGTTGAAACCTTTGGTAGTTTTGGGGTTAGCGGTGGTTGGTACGCCCACGGTTGCTCCCATGATGCACCCTGTTCAATCCAGCGTGTCAAAAGTTCAATTTCGTCCCCAGTGAGCGGTGATCCATGCTCTGGTGGGGGCATGACTTCATCAGCATCTTTCGATAACAGTCTTTCGATCAATGACGACTCGTCAGGATTGCCTGCCTCGATGACTTCGAGAGCTGCATCACGATGAATGAAGGAAAGGTCCGCCGCTTGCTTGACACCTCCATGACAGTCCAGGCAGTGGTCACGCAAAATCGGCCGGATCTGACTGGTGAAGTCGATGGTCGCGGCATCGGCAGCATTTAAATGCGACTCGCCCAATAAAACTGCGAGAACGCATGTCAGAGAGGCGATTAGATACTCAGTTTTCATATCGACGATGATGCAGGAAATGAGTGGAGGTATGTTGTGGTTGGGGGCATGGCAAAACCGTCAGCAAACCACGTGTTTTCGGGGGTAGAGAGCTGCTCGAGGACGGGCGGGGCGTACTCTCGTGAGGGATCCCCATGATACCCGCTATCGCAATCTTGTACGTGTCCCAATTGCGAATGCCTGGGATTGCAATCGTGATGCGGCGGACGCTGACCACAGAATCATTTTTCTGTTGGTCCCAAAGGCTTGTCACGCAACACTGCAGCAGCGATTATCCTAGGGATGAACATGAACGACGTTTAGAGATTTTGCAACCTATTCATCTCCTGCCACAGGCGAGTTAGATGGCGCTACCACCTTGGACGATTGAGCTCCTGCGACGCGGAATTACCGATGTTGCCCGAAAGGCAAGTGAGCCTGAAACGATTGAGAAAATCAAAAATCAGGCAACGGAAATCCTGCAGGATCTACCACAGACTGCAGCGAAGAGCATCGATGCGATGATGCGGACTGCGGAGGTCAGCAAAAAGACAGTGGAGCGATGGTCGCGAAAGCATACGGCCTTGGCTGTGCCACTGCTCAACGGCAGCGGTGTGCTCATGAATGAGCACGGGTCCGGAGTACCACTTGCACCTCAGGTGAGTGAAGCAGGCTATGAGCTGCTGTTGGGCGATAGCGTCACGGGAGTGTCAATGGACGAGCGTTTGTCACGCAGGTTGCAGCGTCTGCTGCCGGCCGGCGGAGATTATTCGATTGCCGTTACATCCAACTTCTCTTCTGCACTCACTGGGTTAGCTTTGCTGGTTGATGAGCGGCAGTTGGTTGTGCATCGGTCTCAGGCAGTCCGCTTGCCTAACGGAAGAGCATTGCCTGACGCTTTCGGAATGTTTTTGCCGGTGATCCAGGAAGTCGGTAGTCGTGACAGTATCCTGCCGCAAGATTTCGATGGGCTGGATTCATTTTGCGTGGTCATGGCTGACGTTGGCGAGCAACCGTTGGAGTTACTGGAACTGACCGGCAGGGATGCGATGCAAGCAGTGATTTTGCCTGTGGCGACACTGGGGCAAGCTGAATCCGATGCATCCGGGGCAACTGAGATTCCCTCGGCTGAGTCGATGTTGGTCGCCGGCGCGGATTTTGTAATCTTGTCAGGACAGGGCGTGCTTGGTGGTCCTGAATGTGGCATCATCATTGGACGCAAACCACAGATTGACAGTATCAAAGCGTCACGTGTTTGGCCCTCACTCGCAGCCGGTGATGCTGCTCAGGCAATGCTGGCGATGACCCTTGAGGTGGCAGCATCCGATCCCGATGAAATTCCCGCGTTGGCATTGCTCAATACCAGTGAGGAAAACCTTCGTGGGCGTGCTGAGCGTTTGGCGACCAGATTGAGCGGAAGTGACAACATTCGAAATGTGCAAATCACAGCAGAAAAAGCGAGGCTTATCCGCGACGGACGTTGGTGCTTTGCGTCACGACAGATTCGCGTGACTCATGAATCGCTGAAGGCTCAGGACTGGCAAAGTAAATTGATGAACGATATGCCTGCGGTCGCTGTGGAGTGCGTCGGAGATGCGATTTGTGTCGATCTGCGATGGATCTCCGCGTCGGATGACAACCGGCTCGCTGAAGCGCTCGGCGGGACTATCAATGCGATGCCAAGTTCCTGATGCCTCATGATTTGTCGGTTCGTCTGAAGGGCAGAAGCCGGCTAAAACTTATCCATCCAAATGAGATGGTTCCACCACGGAGTGTCGTTCGCTTGTGGGGGGCCCGTGGTTGATCTGCCATTGAGCACGATTTCCGTAATCTGCTTGTGGAGTTTTTGTGCAACGTCGCTATTTTGCTGCAGCACATTGTTCCGTTCTCCGGGATCTGTCGCGAGGTTGTAGAGTTGACGTTTGGATTTGGGGGTCTCCATCACCAGCTTCCAGTCGCCATCTCGAATCGCAAAACCACCTGAGGCACTGTGGTGAATCATGGGGCCCCGGTTCATTCTCGCGTTGGGGTTGGTCAGCACAGGGGCAAAGCTGAAGCTGTCTTCACCCTCGTTCGCGGCTAGTTGATTTTCTGTGATTGCTGCCAGCGTTGCCAGGATATCTGTTTGGCAGACAGGCTGATTGCATTGGCTGGCGGGAGCGATTTTTGCAGGCCAGCGAATGAACATCGGTACGCGGTGCCCGCCTTCATAGATCGAACGCTTGCCTTCTCTGTAGATTCCATTGCTTTGGTGCGAAAACCTTTTCGCTCTTTCTTTCCATGTCGTTTCAGGGCCATTGTCACTTGTGAAAATAACCATTGTATTTTCTGAAAGTTTTTCGCGATCCAGCATTTCCATAATTCGGCCCACATGCCAATCCGTCTCCATCATGAAGTCACCATAGGCGCCCGCGTCGCTCTTGCCACGGAACTGGTCAATCGGAATGACAGGTTTGTGGGGTGACGTGTAGGGAAGGTACAAGAAAAATGGTTCGCCTTGCCGAGCAGTTTTCGCACGTCCTTCAACCCACTCGATTGCTTTGTCGGTGAAACGCGTCAGGCATTCGGAGTCAACAAAGTCCGGTGCAATTTCAAGCTGTCCACGAACAACACCAAGTTCGCTAGTAGAACCTGGTTTGGAAAGTTGTTGGTCATAGGGAGGCTTGATGCGGTAATCCGCTAGGGCGATTTTGTTCGGCTTTTTCTGGGTGTACTCCGTAGGAGGAATCTTGGCGTAACGACCTTCGAACCATGCCAGTACTCCATAGTTCATTGATGCAGGTATACCCCAGAAGTAGTCAAACCCCTTGTCCAGCGGCATATCCAAAACAGGCTTGGACCAGTCTCTTGTACTGCGGTCACCGGGGAAGTCCATGCCAAGATGCCATTTGCCAACCATCGCGGTCGCGTATCCACGCTGCTTCAATAGACTCGGTAGCGTGGTCCGGCCATCAGTAATCAGGCAAGTTTTCTCTGCACCATAAACCCCTTTTTTCAAAGTTGTTCGCCAACTGTATCGTCCAGTAAGCAGTCCATATCGACTTGGAGTGCAGACCGTGTCACTGCAGTGAGCATCGGTGAACGTCATGCCTTCTTTCGCGAGTCGATCGAGATTCGGGGTCTGGAATTTCGCATCAGGGTTCAAGCAGCTCGCATCACCAAAACCTTGATCATCCGTGTAAATGATGATCACGTTGGGGCGACTGTCTGCCAGCGTCAGGGAATTACTGCAGATTGTCAGCAGGACGATGCAAGCAGTCGACACGTATTGAATTGACTTGGTCATGGATTAATGCCGTTGGAAATGCTCGCCGAATTGGCTGTATTTGTGATAGGGAACTGCCTCTGCTTGCCACGATTTCACTGCCTCGTCATAGATTTGTCGCATGCGAATCAAGTCACCTGCAGCGGATTCAATCTTTGACAACTCGGTCAGTTCACTGGGGTCACTCTGCGTGTCATACAGTTCTTCGGTGGGAGAAATTTGGTCATCACGATAGGGCCAGTAAATGTATTTCCATGACTCTGTCACCACTGCGTAGCTGTGTGCTTTCTTGGGGCCCCAAACATTAATCAGTGGTAATGAGTCATGAATCTTTGCTTTGGGATCGTCGTAGAGGCGCATCAAGTCCTGGCCATCCATGTTCCTGGAGATTTTGATTCCTGCCAGGTTCAAGATAGTAGGCGCAAAATCCACATTGCCAGTCAATGAATCGCAACGCAGTTGTTTGCCACTGTTGCTGTGCCGTGGATCGAAAATGATCAGTGGCACGCGTGATGACTCTTCATAAGGCAAGACCTTGGAACCATATCCGTGTGAGCCACAGAAGAATCCATTGTCAGACGTGTAGATGACCACCGTGTTTTTCTTAACGCCTGCCTTGTCGATTGCCTCACGGATCATTCCCACGGCGACATCAATTGCGTAAATCTGCTGGTAGTAAGTCGCCATGACTTCGTCATATTTGTCACTGTAGTTCCAACTGTGAAAACGCTCGAACTGACGCCCAGCTCGACTTTGCAGCGAGAAGTGTTCCCCATACTCACGACCATAATTTGATGGTCGCGTGAATTTTTTTCCCGCATAAATCGAATCGAATTGAGGATCAGGTGTGGCCGGTTTGTGTGGTGCCTTGAAACTGATCGACAAGCAGAACGGACGATCCGACTTGGCCGCGTCTGTAATGAAGTCACTGCCAAACGCACCGTATGACACGGTTGAGTGTGGGTACTCTTTCACGTAATCGGCCATCGATTTGTTGCGTTTTGTTTCGTAGTGAGTTTGACCGGGGCCTCCTCCCCAGCGATCAAAGCTCTCTGAGGGCAAGCTGCCTTTTGAGCTTGGTTGCTCTGTAACCTCGAAACCAAACTTGCCAGCGAAAGCTGTCTGATACCCCTCCGCACGCAGGAGCATGGGGTAGGAACGATGCCAATGCTCTGACAGCAGCGGGCCATGTTCAAAATTGCAACCCGTTTTGTATTCGTACATGCCAGTCATGATGTTGGCGCGGCTCGCCATGCAAATGGCCGTGGTGTCGTAGTGACAATCGAAAATCATGCCGTCACGGGCTAATTTGTCCATGTTGGGAGTTTGCACGTCTGGCGTGCCATAACAACCCATGGAATAGGTGCATTGATCGTCTGCTAACAAGAACACAATGTTGGGACGTTGATCAGCGTCAGGCTTGTCTGTCACTGGATTTTCAGCAACAGCCGATCCCAGATGGCAAACAAGTAAAATTAAACACAGCGTGAAGCGGATTAGGTTTGCCATTGGCTTTTAATGATAAAGGGCAATCAAGGATGGAGGGTAATTGAGATCTTGTGTCTTATTGTGGGTTATAGACTGCTAGGTTGCTGGCTGCTGAACCGCTGACTGCCGAACCGCTCACAGGGGTGTGTCTGTAGGGAATTGAATCGCAGTCATGTTTGAAGTGCGAGCTGGAACGTCGTCAGACTTACGTCTCGTTGTCCGAGGCTATTGGGCGGTCACAATAGTTTAGCAGACGTTGCTCCGAGAATCGCTTTCTTGATGAAAGGTAGTGCGGGAATGTTTGCTCGAACATCGAGAGGTTTGCCGTTGAATCAACGCTCATGTCGTTGCTTGG
>CAXGRW010000257.1:0-7409 GCA_964012125.1 uncultured Rhodopirellula sp. | reverse complement strand
ACAAAGCGTTTGACCTTTGACGAGCCGCTTTTGACCGATGCATTGTTGGTTGCTGCATGTGCCGTTACAGATACCGCCTCAAGCATTGGCAATGCCATTAGCACGCCACCGCTGCGTAGGAATCTGCGACGCTGAAATGAAGGTTTCATGGATGCAGCTTGGTTGTTGGAGCGGGGCAATTAAGTCACGTGCAGGGCGTGTCTGGCCTTGAACGTCTGGCCTTGAAGTGGGCGTTGATATTAAAGCACAGCGATTATTATAGCACAGCTTTTTGGCAGGGCCCAAGGCATCCCATCAACTTGCGTATTCATCCCGCAAGCTTCGTTTTTGTGCTTGGTGCTACGGTCTGATGCGGATTGGCTGCTAAGGTGACTTGTCGGAATCCGATGTCAGCCAAACAGGGCGTCGATGATCTTGCCGGAAGTGATTGCATGCGGACGGCCTTCGCGGTCCGGCAGGGCACTGTCAGTTGGGATTCCCAGAGCATCGACGATGGTTGTTCCGAAATCAATTGGCGTGACAGGATCTGAATTTGGATACGCGCCATGGGCATCACTCGTTCCATAAGTCATGCCACCTCGAATTCCACCGCCAGCAAGAAGCCCGGAGTAACAGAACGGCCAGTGCTCCCTTCCAGAATTCTTGGTGTTGATTTGAGGTTTTCTTCCAAATTCACCTACCCAGACAACAAGCGTTTCTTCCAGCATGCCACGTTCATCAAGGTCCGCTAGCAGCGTACTCAATGCCATGTCCGCCGGTGGAATCAAATCGTCTTTCAGGCGATTGAAGTTGTTGCCATGTGTGTCCCAGAAGTTCTTGCCGTCGTTATGCCATGTTACCGTGACCAGTGGCACACCATGCTCAACCAGGCGTCGCGCCATCAGCACTGACTGGCCATGAGTATTGCGACCATATCGGTCACGAATGGGTTCCGGTTCCTTTGACAAGTCAAACGCGCTGCGGACTCGAGTTGACGTTAATAGATCCATGGCACGTGACCGGTGTGCGTCCGCATCTGCCATCGGGCGCGGCAGGAAGTTAGTGTGGTTTGAGGATGGTTGTTGCCGATTCAACTGTTGTAAAAGTTGAAAGCGTTCTTCCAGCCGGTTGAGTGTGATCTCAGGTAGTAAGCTGAGGCCTGAAGGCTTCCACTTTTCTGCATTCGGGTCCCCAGTTAAAAGCATGCCATCGTGTGACTTTCCCAGCCACCCACCATGTTGTCCCGGGGCTTCGCCCCCAGGAGCAGCTGGGTGAAACGCTTTCCATGGCAGGGTTACAAACGATGGTAGGCCATTCGTGCTGGGCCGAACCTTGGACACCAATGATCCGATGTGCGGCGAGTCACGGTCGCTGGGTGGGGTCGCATCGCTGTTGAGTACAGGGGCAGGTTGCCCAGTGACCGTTGCATGCCCGCTGGAAAGATGGGCTGGGTCGCTGTGGTTCAACGATCTTACGATGGCAAGCTTATCAACATGCTTGCTCAGCCGACTGAAGTGCTCGCAAATTTGTATTCCTGGCACATTCGTTGAGACAGGCTTGAACGACCCTCGAATTTCATCGGGCGCATTAGGCTTCAAATCGAATGTGTCCAGCTGGCTTGGTCCACCCCACATGAACATGAAGATGCAAGATTTGGCTGCTTTGCGTCCGTTGGCAGTGGTAAGCGTGGGCTGGTTGGCCTCATTGGCAAAGGTCGCGGAATTCCAGAACTCGGGCAGCCCCAAGCCCAGTCCACCTAGGGCACCGGCTTGAAGCAACGCACGGCGACTGCGTCGATTTAACGATGTGAATTCATCGCAGCTATTTGAACGGCGGTTGAATCGGCTGGTGGGGCGTGCCATGGAAAAAGTTTCAGGCAGTCGGTAGGTGTAGTGATCACAGTCAGGGACATGACATCCAATGATTGAATGTGCGTCGGTGATTCACGGGGGGATACACGCGGGGCCTATTTTATAGGTGATCGAGGCTCAGGTTACTATCGAAATTTGGTGTTGAACTCATTCTCTTCTTGTGCCGGATGCATGTCTGCACTCAGTTGCGAATCGGTTGTGTGCAAAATTTGGGGATCGGGGGTCTCGTTGAAAAGCAGAAATTCATGTCTGCGACTGATGTTGTATACTAACGGCTCTACAAAAAAATCATACTTTCGGCGGTTGGTAGATCGTCGTATTGGCAAGTAACGGCATTGTCCCCACCTCCCATTTTGCATTTGTCCATGAATGATGGTTTCCCTTACCAAGTCAAGACGTTGTCGGCATCCCATGCGACGGTCGTGTTGTCTTGTGTAATTGCGTGCTGTTTGATATCGGGTCCGGCTGCGGCTGATGATTTGCAAGCGACTCAAAAATCCAAACCTGCTGTTTCGGCTGATCACGCGAAGAATTCCAAACAAGGACTCCTTCTGTTCAAGCAAAAAGTCAGATCGCTGTTGACCACGCACTGTTTGAAATGCCACGGGGGCGAATCAGTGAAAGCCGATTTTGATTTGTCCACGAGGGCTGCGCTCTCGGAGAGTGGTTACGTCGACGACACAGCGGAGGGTAGCCATTTGTTCCAAGTCATTTGTCACACTGCTGAACCAGTCATGCCGCTGAAGGCAGAAAAATTGACTGACGATGCAATCAGTGCGATTAGGGAATGGATCGATCTGGGAGCACCGTATGACAAGCCTTTGGTAGAAGGTGTCAAGGTCGCAGGCCCGATGGTGGTGACTGACTCGCATCGTCAATTTTGGTCGTTCTTGCCACTGCGGGATGTTGCTGTTCCTGAAGTGAATGACGAGGAATGGTGCCGAACACCGATTGATCGTTTCATCCTTGCAAGGCAGGAAGACAAAGGATTGCATCCCAATCCAGATGTCGATCCGAGAACTTTGATGCGTCGTGGCGCGTTCGACTTGTTGGGCTTGCCTGCCACATCGGAACAAGTCGAGTCGTTTGTGGCCAGTCCAGACGATGCTGCTTGGTCACATCAAGTGCGAGGTTTACTCGACTCACCGCATTATGGAGAGAGGTGGGCGAGATACTGGATGGATGTCGCAAGGTTTGCGGAGTCTCATGGTTATGAGCAGGATTATGATCGTCCCAACGCCTATCATTATCGCGACTTTCTGATTCGTGCTTTTAATGAGGACCTGCCGTTCAACCGCTTTTTGGAATGGCAGCTTGCTGGTGATGAATTGGATCCAGAAAATCCGCAGGCGATGATGGCCACAGGATTTCTTGGGGCTGGAGTTTTTCCAACGCAACTCACCGAAGCCGAGTTTGAATCGGCGAGGTATGACGAGTTGGATGATATGGTGACGACCACTGGCGTTGCTTTTCTTGGTTTGTCAGTGGGTTGCGCGAGGTGCCATGACCACAAGTTTGACCCGATTCCATCACGTGATTACTACCGGATGGCTGCCACGTTCACGACGGCGATCCGTAGTGAAGTTGATTTGGATCTTGAACCCGAAAGTAATGAGCAGCGGCGTTCGGAATATGTGCGACGCCTTGCTGAGCTACAAAACGACTTGCGGGAGTATGAGGAAACTGTATTGGCTGACTTGTTTACCAAGTGGATAGCGGAATATGACGAGACGCAGGATATTGCACCGTGGCAGATTCTGGATGTTTTGGAAGTCAAATCAACAGGTGGTTCCAAGTTTGAGTCCCAGAGCGACGGTTCGTGGTTGGCTGTGGGAAAGGCTCCCGCGAAGGATGAACTGCTGATTGTCGCTGAATCTAAACTCCCGAGTGCTTCTCGGTTGCGGATTGAAGCTCTCACGCATGACTCGTTCCCACGGAACGGACCAGGGCGTGCAAATAACGGTAATTTTGCCTTGGGTGATGTCAGCATCACTGCCGTGATGAGCGAAGGCGATGAAACTATTGAACTGAAGAAGGCAGTTGCGACGCATCAGCAAGATACCGGCAGTCTTTCCGTAATGGCATCGATCGATCAGGATCCAATTTCAGGCTGGGCTGTAGATAAGGGTGGTATTGGAAAAGATCAGGCCGCCGTGTTTGAATTTGCTGAGAAATTTGAATTGCAGGGAAAGACTCGGTGGTCCATCCGTCTGCTGTTCAACCATCCCAATCAACGCCACGCCATAGGCCGAATCCGACTCTCTCTTTCCGGGCGACAAGATGCCCCAGTTCAAGTTGGAACAAAAGATGCCAGTTCGCAGTTAAGGGCAGCACTTGCGGAGGTAAAGCAAAAGCGTGATCCGAACTCCAAAGCTTGGAAAACTGCTTTCCAGTGGTACGCGAAAACTGTACCCGCGTGGCAGGCAAAAAAGAAACTAATCGAAGGTCTTCGGAATAAAGGATCCGGTACCAAATTGACCAAGGTGATGGTTACCAGCGAAGGTTTGCCTCATATGAAACACCATGCCGATGGACGTGGGTTCCCCCATTTCTATCCGCAAACACATTTGCTTGCCCGTGGAGACGTTCAGCAGAAGCAGGAAGTTGTGACAGCTGGTTTCTTGCAAGCTTTGACGCCGCAGAACGCTGAGCAGACCGAATGGATTTCCCAACAGCCACCTGAGGGTGCACGAACAAGTTTTCGACGGGCAACGCTCGCGAATTGGATGACTGATTCTGAGTTGGGCGCGGGAGCATTGGTTGCTCGCGTGATTGTGAATCGCGTTTGGCAACATCATTTTGGGCGTGGGATCGTTGCGACACCCAACGATTTTGGAGTGTCCGGAGATATGCCAACCCACCCCGATCTGTTGGAATGGCTTGCAAATGATCTTGTCACCCATGGTTGGCAACTCAAACGATTGCATCTCCTGATCATGACCAGCAGTGTCTATCGACAGTCGGTCGCGATTGACGAAACGAGAGCAATGTTGGATCGCGAAAATCAATTATTATGGCGGTGGCAGCCTAGGCGACTGGAGGCGGAGGCGATTCGTGATTCAATGCTGGCGGTTTCTGGACAACTTGATCCTCGCATGTATGGTCCGGGAACACTGGACCAGAATATGAACCGTCGTAGTGTCTACTTTTTCATCAAACGCAGTAAACTGATACCGATGATGATGCTGTTTGACTGGCCAGAGCATCTGGTCAGTATCGGGCGACGTTCCACAACGACCATTGCGCCACAGGCGTTGATGTTTTTGAACAGTCCTCAGGGAAGAAAGTACTCGGAGGCGTTTGCTTCGCGATTGAAATCCAAATCCGTTTCCGAGGCGGTCGCGGATGCTTATCGTGAAGCGTACGCGCGTGAGCCCACCCCTGTTGAAAACCGGAACTGCACCGTATTTGTAGAGCAGCAAGAAACTGTTTACCTGCAACAGAAAGTCAAAGATCCTCGGCGAGCTGCGTTAACTGATCTTTGTCAGGCTTTGATGAGTGCAAGTGAGTTCATTTACGTCGAGTAAGCGTCACACGGTCCCGTTGATACACAAATGTTCCAGTGTGTTCGGACCGTGCGAATTGTGATTCGGAAGTTGTTGGTTCCAGGCACGTGCCGAAAATTCCTTTTTCCAGTTTTGAAAATATGAAAAGTTCAGCCTTCGCCGATTCGTTGCCAACCGGGTCAACTCGTTCATTGAATCGACGGCACCTGCTTCAGCGTGCCGGGTGTGGTTTTGGCATGGTGGGATTGGCTGCGATGTTGCAGCAGCACGGGGTGCTTGAACAGGCGGGCGCATCCGATCTCAGTGCAGATCGATCTCTGAATCCGCTTGCGCCGCGTGAAGGGCACTTTCCGGCCAAAGCAAAGCACGTGATTTGGATCTTTGTTAATGGCGGCCCCAGTCATGTAGACACGTGGAATTATCGACCCGAATTGACAAAGTGGAATGGCAAGTCAATTCGTGATTTTGATTCTGGATTCAAAAACACGACCGGGTTCTTTAAGAATTCCGTCGGGAACTTGATGCAGTCTCCGTTCAAGTTCACTCCCCAAGGTGAATCAGGAAAAATGGTGCCAGAGATCTTTCCTCACTTGGGAAAACACGTCGACAAAATGGCGTTCCTGCTTTCGGGACACACCGATTCCAATAATCACTCCCCTGCCCTGTTTGCCATGAACACGGGGATGCCCCGCATGGGATTCCCCTGCGTGGGCTCATGGGCGACTTATGGCTTGGGGAGTGAAAGCAGCAATTTGCCGGGGTTCGTTGTGATGAGTGACCCGCAGGGGCGTGGTTTGCCCAAGGGGCATGCCGCGAATTGGAGTGCCGGTTTTCTGCCTGGTGTCTATCAGGGCACTTATTTGCGTCCAAACGGACAGCCGATTGATAATTTAGTCCGCCCTGAAAGGTTGGGGGATTCAGGTCAACGCAGGCAGTTGGATCTGATCAAGCAGCTCAATCAGGAACACTTGCAAAAGAACTTTTCCGATGGCGAATTGGCCGCGCGAATTGAAAGTTTTGAATTAGCATTTCGGATGCAGACAGCAGCCCCCGAGGCACTGGACATCGCACTGGAACCCAAGCACGTGCAAGAACTCTACGGAATTGGGAACGATCGATGTGATCATTTTGCAAAACAATGCCTGATGTCTCGCCGTTTGATTGAACGCGGGGTCAGGTTTGTGCAAATCTATTCGGGAGGCATGGAGAATCAGCGGTCATGGGATGGACACAGTGACATTGAAGGAAATCACCGTCAGTTTGCCGGAGAGACAGATCAACCTGTAGCCGGCTTGCTTGAAGACTTGCAGCAGCGAGGACTGTTGGATGAAACGCTGGTTGTCTGGTGTGGAGAGTTTGGTCGGCTGCCAATCGCGCAAACCGGTGCGAAGCCGGGACGAGATCACAATCCCCACTGTTTCTGTGCTTGGCTCGCTGGTGCCGGCATCAAAGGGGGAATGGATTACGGTGCGTCAGATGAAATTGGATTCAAAGCGGCAGAGGATAAGGTGCATGTCAACGATCTGCACGCCACCCTATTGCATCTGATGGGGATTGACCATGAACGCTTGACCTACAAGTACAACGGTCGGCGATTCAGGCTGACAGATGTAGCCGGTCGTGTGATCGAAGAGATCCTTGCCTGATCCCCAATGCCTTCACCCGGGCATGGTTGCTGGCCCGTAGACATGACCTAAGTACACTCGGCAAGTACGCCGCCTTCGAGTGAGGTGGGTGAGGTGAGTTGGACAAGACAGGCCTGGGCTTTCGGTGTCCGTATCTGATGATCGCTGCTAAGCGTGTCGATGCGGTATCACTATGCTGATAGTCCTACTCTGGATTGGTGCCGCTGCCGGGCTGTGGCGGACCATTTTGGTTCCACGGGTCAGCTTTCGGGGTGGGCTGCGTCACCGCTGTTTCATCAGTTGCTGAGGGGGCTGCTTCAGGAGCTGGCACCTGAGTTGTAGGTGTGGTTTGTGCTGGGGCTTGGCTGGTGGTTGTCTCGTCGGTAGCAGCTGTCTCGTCGGTAGTTGCTGTTTCGTCGGTAGTTGCT
>CAXGRW010000256.1:0-7432 GCA_964012125.1 uncultured Rhodopirellula sp. | reverse complement strand
ACTGCAAGACTGATCGAAGTCCCAGCGGTTGCATCAAACCTGTACCAATCGGTGTCGTTATCCTGATCGATTGAAACATTGTCGACAGTCAACTGTGTTCCGGTGTAAGCACCAAGATCGGTAGCGGTCAGCGAGGAATCATTACTTCCAAAACGATCTCCGTAGAGACTTTGCGCCGCCAGAAGGTCGTCATGCTGCGTGCCCCGATAAGCCACTGAGATAATTGGCTCCATGATCTTTGTCTGATTGACGGGAATCACATGCCCGAGGCCAATACCGTGGCCAATCTCGTGAACCAAGACGTTGTGCAATGCACGATTGGGTCCATTGGGACCATCACTGCGGTTCTGGTAAAAATTGTCGGTGGTGTCAATCTGCATGTCACCATCCGTTCCAGATTGCCCTCCCGCGTTTGGAAAAAAGTTGAATGCGAGAGTGCCACTGTTACCGTCAATAGCAGCCCCGAAGATTCGGATATCTGGCCTAACGCCCGAAACGCCTCGAGAGGCTAATGCACCCGACTGCTGTACTCCATCATCATTCGATTCGTATTCCAGATTGAGTCCGGTCAACTGCGACCACTCTTCGTAGGCTGCACTGACCAAGGGGAACCATGAATGGCCTGCAATCGTGGTTGATCCGTTATCGCCATAAATGTCATTGAGAAACGCGACCAAATCGCTGGCAACACCATCACGATTAAGTGTTCCGTCGGGCACAATTCCCCAGGTAACCGTCGCAGCGTCACCGATATTCGGACTTGACCCTCCCACAGGATTTGTCCATCTCTGCCCGCCCAGATTGATATCACCGGAACCATTGGACGAATCGAACGATGAACCCGGAGCCAATGCACCCGCAAACTCTGCAGCTAACAATTCGCGCCGTTCCAATGTCTCAAGTCGAAGCTGTCGAGATGATGGTAAAGGACTGCGTTTGCGAGGGTTGCGTCTTTTGCTCATGGAAGGAATCACCTGAAAAGAGTGCCAAGAAAACGACAAAATGATAAAAATGATAAAAATGCGAATTCCGGAATGACCGACAAATTTGTCAGTATCCGGAGGCAAACCAATTTAGTTTGCGCGTCAGCATTTATCAGCAAATCTCGGAAAAAAGAGCAGTTTTTTCTGGAACCAGGCTTACGCTTCTTCCGGGGAGGCAATCAGGGAGATGCCCAGCCACCAGTTCGCAGGTCGCCTTGGCAACCAAGCCAGAAGGTTGGGCAGGCACACAAGAGCGAAACACGGTTCTCAATGCATAAAAAAACCCGACAGACAACTTGAGTTGTCAATCGGGTTTCTTCGTGTTTCGCCGTGTTCAGACGACTCAGCAGGACAACACCAGCGGCGGGCACCCTGCTTCTGTGCACTCGCTACTCAACCGTTAACGCGATGTCGATTTCATCGAGCACGGAAGCCAAAACCTCATCCACACTATCGGCCGATGCAGCCTCAGTTGAATTGGTGACTTCCATTCCTTGAACAGCTGAATCAAGTGCCGCGCTGTTCAAATCGAGGCCATTAGTCAAAAGCTGATCCAACGGAGATGCGAATTCGAGATCAGTTGCAAGCTGCATGTCACGGACAGGCAAGCCGCTGCGGCTTGCCGCAACGAAGCTTGAAGTCACACCAAGACCCGCAGAATTTTGAGCAGCAAACTCTCCCTCACCACTACCGCCACCAAGCAGGGCCAGTTCGTTCAGGACCTGCAGAGCATCATTCGGCGTGACCTTGCCGTTTCCAGTAGTGTCAAGGTAGTCCGGTGGCGCGGAACCAATCGCACTCACTGGAACGCTCGCACTACCTTGAACCTCCAAGAAGTTGATAATCCGCAAAACATCCAAAGCAGTCACAAAACCGTCGGCATTTACATCATTTTCCAAGTTTGGAGTCGGATTCTGATAAGCCGAGGCTTCAAAGGTGATGGTTACCGTTGCGACATTGCTCTCTCTGCCGGTGCTGTCCGTGATCTTGTAAGTGAAGGTATCCGTTCCACCAATCACTCCTTGATCGTTGGTATAGGTGAAGCTTCCGTCCGCGGCGACGCTAACAGTACCTTCGGTTGGATCGAGTACTACACTGTTGAAAGTGATCACGTCACCATCGGGGTCATAGTCATTACCCAGCAGTGCTACGCTCACATTCGTGACTTGCAGTGCTGATCCAATTGGGACGGTATACCCGTCATCCACTGCTACGGGGAAGTCTGCCTCACTGGCCACAGTCAGCGTGAAATCATGCCCGGCATTTAGCGTGTTGGGATCCTGATCATCTGCTTCCAATCTGAAATTGACTGAACCATGCTGATCTGGCTGCAGGATGATTGTCATTACATCCCCCGCAAAGTTAATCTCCCTTACCAATTCGTGGTTCAGAATCTCGCTCGGCGTTGGATCGTCTAATGTTCCCAATTCGGTCACATGATAAATCATCGTGTCACCATCGGGATCACTGAACACAACAGACAGATCCTGGCTCACTGGCATATCTTCGTCTCCCGCCACAGGAAAAGGATCCTGAAGCGTGATGACCAAAGGCCCATCTGCCGTATCAGTAAGTGTTACCAAGATGGTTGCTGTGGTTGGTGCTGAAACTCCGTCAGTTGCGGTCACCACCAGATTTGCCGCTCCGTTCTCAAACGCTGCCAGGTCCAGAGTAAGGATATTCGCGGTAACCGAATCATTAAACAGTGGCGTTGCAGGTGGATCCGAAGCTGAGGTGTAAGTCAAGGATGCACCTTCTGGATCGCTGAACCACGTATTCAAGTCATAGGTGAGAGTATCGCCTCCAGCCTTTGCCTCCACACGCGTGATCGATGTGACACCATCTTGGCCATCGACACCTAGGAAGACCGGACTGTCATCAACACCAACCACGGTAATCGTGACTGTTGCTGGCAGTTCAGATTCGAGGCCAGAGGAATCGACAGCTGTGTACGTGAACGTATCGGTGCCACTGAAGTTCGGTGCTGGAGAATAAGTCAACAGCTGGGTCCCAGAGTCATACACAACGGTACCACCCTGCGATGTGTCTTGAGGGAAATCCTCCACCTTTAGGTCGAGAGCCTGATCCTCGTCGTTAGGTCCGCCGCTATCGTTATTGAAGATTCCGTCGACACCATCCAAGGTGCCATTTAGTGGAATCACCAGATTCACATTTTCCGCGGCGTCGTAACTGTCATCAACAGCCACAGGCGGATCATTGACAGCAGCAAACGTGATATTCACGGTCCCTATATCCAAGGACTGCTGCGGGACAAAGCTACCACCCGGCACATCAATCACGATGTAAGTAAACGAGTCAGTACCCGCTCCTACATTCTCGTTGTAGTTTTCCGGCGGCGTGTAGGTGATGGTCGCCCCATCAGGAGAAACTGTCACGTTACCGCCTTGCACCGATTCATACACCGCGCCGTTTAGCGTCCCAGCCTCGAGTATTTTCATCGGCTGGTCCATCTCATCGACGGATGTAGGGTTACCGGGAATGTACTTGCCGTCGATCAGAGACTGAGCTGAAACAGCATCAGCGATATTGAAAATGGCTTGTTCGTCCTCATTGATTTGTCGTGCAACCACGACTGGAGGATTGGTTGCAACAGGAGCGTCGTTCACTGCTGACACGTCGAGCGTGACAGTCAGTGGAGTCGAATTAACGAGTTGCAGCGTGGGATCAGCAGGCTGATCAGCGACTCGAACTGTGAAGGTTACTGGACCGTTAAAGTCTGGCTCTGGCTGGAAGTCAAAAGTGCCGTCCCCATTTACCGTCAACTTTCCTGCATTGACTGGGGCAATCGGCCCACTCGCTCCGTCTGGATCAACCTGCAGCATTTCTTCTACAAAACGGTCCTCGAAGTAAATCTCAACTCCATCGGGATCGCTAACGTTAATGCCGTCAAGCAGACCTTCTGCGTTGGAAGCAACTCCATCTGCAACGAAGATGCTGTCTTCTTTCAGATTGACGTGATCGTAGACAACCTCGGGGTTCTGGATTTCCGGCGGCATGCCCGGCAGCAGTCGGATTGCGTAATCCTCAACTTCGCCACTCAGTGCAAGCCCGTCAGGCCCAAGCCCACCCTCTTTCGAAACTCGGAACCTCGCATAAGTGGTTAAGGCTGAAGGTGGTATGGGGGTCGTTGGTGGAATAACGACATTGAATATCCGAGTGCTGGTCCCGCCGGTGTCGGCGAAGATATTTGAAACAGCTCCCGTTTGATTGATAGGCAACAAGTCGTCACGCAACGCCTGAGTCGCTGGGTCAAACGACATCGGCAGGATTTGCTCGCCTGGATCATCCCAGTCACCGTCTGCATTGAAGTCGATCCAACCTTCAAGGACGCCTGCCCCGGTAACATCGACTTCGATTGGCAAGTAGATACCGTGATTTAGAACTCCAAGAGGATTGAAATCACTAACAAAGCTAACACCATCTTCATCATCCGCACTAATGTTGACCGTTGCCGACAACGCATCTCCAGAAATCACTACAGAAGCAGGATTGAACTTGAAATTAGTTTCATCCCTTGCCTCAGCAATGGCGACCTGAATTGCCTCTGCGATGGAGAACGCGGAATTACTGACGTCGGGGCGAATCGCGAAATGGTCCTCGTCAAAGGCTCCTGAATTATCAGTCAGCACATCAAACTCAAACGTCGCCTGAGCAGTCCCCAAATCAAGAGTGAATGTATCCCCATCCCAGAGATCCGGAACTGAACCACCAGGCGTAGTGATCGTGATTTCGGCACCTCCGTTGGCGAGAGCACTAGAAAACAGGCTGGTGCTGTCATGCTCTACCGCGATCGCAACATCGTCACGATTAGCGGTGATGCCTGGCAAGCCATCCAGGTTGGCGTCAATCTTATCACCCAGCAGCGGCCCATTCCCAACGACATGCCTTGGACCGTTACTAACCAATTTGGTTGGGTACCGTCCGTTGACCAAGCTGACTGGATCAGGTGCATCACCAAAATCCAGTTGTGCCGTTGGCATAAGAATGGTGAAGCGGGTGGAGAAATCGGGCCGATTGGCTTCCAGTTTATTCCCAGCAATGTCCTGCACGCCAGGTAATGAGAAGTTCGCCACGGAGCCACCTGCAGCAGCTACACCCCGGAACAACGAAGCGTTGGAAACAAAGAATGTGTCGCCACCGCGATCTTCTGCTGACAACGAAGTCACCGCGGGTTCACCCGGCAGGTTCACCGAGTTGATTGCGTCGATCATCGCCAACTTGATCTCGTTGGTCCCAAACAAAGGTGAATAACTGATCGCAGTTGCACCGCCAGGGACACCAGATTTCTCCAACGTTGGAGCAGCAGAAATATCAACGACTGTGCCAGGCTTATCATTCAGCAAGACCTTGCCATTGGCAATTCCTGTTGCTGGATCAAGCTCTGCGACGGCTTCGACCGAAAGCCCCAGCTTGTTGTTATTGATGGTTGAAGCAAGAGCGAGTGCAACCTGACCAGGGGTACTATCTGCCGTGAACGGCACGGCAACATTTCCGGTTGCGACACCGCCTCCAGCGGCCACTGCCTCGAACTCATAACTGACAGTGATTGCACCCTGACTAATCACGAGGACTTCACCATCATTGACAATTCCGCGTTTCAGCTCGGCTCCGTTGAGCCCCGGAGCAGAGATCCCTGTACCGAGGGGATCAAAAATCCCGTCAATATTGACACGTGACTCACTGATCCGCCCAAACGAAACCTCACCACCTGACAGGGCAGTTGCAGTGATGCCAAGGTTAGCGACTCCATTGACGACCAAAGCTAGATTGGCAGCAACAGTGTCAACGAGGTCGGTCAAGTTGTAAGGAACTGGTACGGCAGTTGGAATCGCGACGCCCGATCCATTCGCGTTGAACTCAAAGATCACTTCATCGCCGTTGTCAGCAGTCAGCACCATGACGCTTCCGTCGAGGATACCTGCACCACCAACCAACGGCAGACCCAGAAGCAGCGGACCGGCAACTTCGACAGTGGACGCGCCACTAACCGACGGCGATCCGGTGACTTCCATGGAATTGGCATCCACCGCAAGCCCAAGGCCTTCTTCACCACCCACCTGCAGCACACCACCATTGATGACTTCGACCATCGCAGGATCCAGGCCCGCGACTGGGCCAAGCCCCTGAATTGCATTCGCTACCAATGCGGCAAAGTCATCGCCCGTCGTTGCACGATTCAGATCAATGGCGATATTGGGTGCAGTGACACCATCTCCAACGCCTGGATCGATTTCGTTGCCCAAACCATCGCGTTCGTCAGTGCGATTAATTTCAAAGACAACGAGATCTGAGATTCCATCGGATGGGGTGATGACGATTTTCTCTTCATCAAGAGCGGGTCGGCTCAAGCCTACCAACGCCAATTGTCCCTGTTCAACCGAGGCCGCACCATCAAGCGGAAGATTCATATAGACGGACAGTCCATCATCCTCAATCGATGAATTCAACCCGATCCCGGCATTATCAATTGCAGCCTTGATCGCAATGGCCGTGTCGGCTGCCGTCTCACCATCGACGACGGAAACCATCTGATTCAATGGTGAAGCGATGCCATTACCCGTGTCGAATTCAAAGGTAACAGGTCCCCCACCCGAGTCGATCTGGAAGGTATCACCGTCAACAATTCCCCCCAGAGCATTCACCCCTTGAGTCGGAACCCGAAGTGCGAGTGTTCGGGGCAATTGCTGCATGCCAGTGTTTTCCGTTGACGCTGTTGCGCCGGGTTCGGCCCCCAAGACAACGCGAACACCATCGCCCGCTACGTCGAGGTCCAACAAACCATTGTCAACTTCGTTCTGGATAGCAGCCCGAATGGACGCAGCAATTCCCTCAAGGAAAACCTGCTTGTCGGTTTCATTCTCTGGTGTTGGAGTCCCAGGCAAATCAATCGGCACAGATCCTGGCAAAGTTGTATCGCCGGGGTCGTTGAATTCAAAGACAACAGCTGGATTCACACCGTCATTGAGTTGGAAGAAGTCACCATCCGTGACGCCACCGATGTCGGTTCCCGTTTGCGGCACCACCAACGTGATTGGCTCGGGTAGCAAGAGTGAATAGCCAGCCTCAAACTCGAACACGATTTGACCGCCATTGCTATCGATGACTTCCATCTGATCGCCATCCTGAATGACGTTGCTCGCAGGAGCAAATAGCACATCGCGGTCTTCATTGTTGATTTCAATTCGATAAGATCGATCGTTCTGCCAGACACCAGCCAGTGGCGTCAGTGTGATCAAGTTCCGGGTCGAATCGTAGTTGAAGGTATAATCTATGCCTTCCTGCAGTAACTCATCGTTTTCAATCAGTGTGATATTCGCACCTGATTCACGGAGCCCCTCAATTTCCGGAACGACCACAGTGTTATCGTCCACTCCGATACCGGTGAATGGATCGGAGGAATCACCGTTGTCCCTCAATTGAATCCGGAA
>CAXGRW010000255.1:0-7446 GCA_964012125.1 uncultured Rhodopirellula sp. | reverse complement strand
CTCGCGACGCTCGTCTTCGGGACTGTGGGCTACAGGTTCGAACCCCTTCAGCGTACAATACCGACCGATTCACTCCTATTTTTTTCAACAAATACCATGCTGACCCGCAAACCGATTTTCCCAGGAATTATTGAACTTAACTTCCAAGCTGGTGAAGTCCTCGGGTGCAATGTCTACCTCGTCTACGATGGTGATGAGTGGATTTTGATCGACATCGGCTACGAAGAAACTGTCGAAGACTTTGTAGAAGTCATACGACAGGTCGATTTCCCCTTCGCTCGATGCAAAACTCTCGTTGCTACACACGCGGATGTGGATCACATTCAGGGGCTCGCCAAGGCCAAACAACTGCTCAAGACATCAGTCACCGCTCACCCAAATGCGGTAGCACCCCTTCAATCTGGCGATACGCTCATCACACTGGCCGAAATTGCGGCTCAGGATTTGAAGATGGCGATGCCTCCCGTTGAAATCGAGCATGAAGTCAACGACGGAGATGTGATCGAAGTCGGTTCGCTGAGAGTTGAGGTCTGGCACACCCCCGGTCACACAAACAGTCAATTGGCATTCCGCATCGGAGATGTCCTACTCAGCGGCGACAACATCTACCGCGACGGGTGCATTGGGGCCATCGATGCACACCACGGAAGCGACATCAAAGCCTTTGTCTCATCACTCGAGCGAATCCGCGACAGTGATGTCAAATGGTTGGCCCCGAGCCACGGTCCAATCTTTGCGAATGATCGTGATGTTCTTGACGCCACGATTGAGAGAGTGCGCGGCTACCTGAAAATGGCCGACTTCGGTACGCTCGCCGAAAGCTGGCCGCTGATGGATGAGTGGGATGAAGAAGTCGCCGCTGGAAGACTCCCAGACGGTTTGGCGTAGTGGGGCATTTCGAATTCGATCAATGATCGAACAAAACGCGACACGCAAACTCCACACAATGCTCGTTTGTGGGCAGAGCTTTTTCAAAGCACGGCTGTCAAAGCCCTCGATCGACGCAAAGCGGGGACAACTCGCGGAACACCGTTGCCCGCATGGATCACTTTGCAATGATCGTACCAGTAGTAACGTTGCTGAGGACAATGACGAGACAAGATCCGTCATGCGTCACGCAAGGCAGTCCATCTTGGCTTCGCACGCTCGTTTTCGTGCAGTGCTGGACTACTTTCCCAGGGAGATCATGCCGCTACTGGAAGTTTTTGATTAACATGGGGCCTTTGAGCACCGGATGCTGCTTTGCTAAATCCTGTGCCGCAGGTGTGAATCAGGCTCCGGACCTCGCTCTCGCGACCAAACATCGACTCGCTGCGTTACCGATCTTGACGCTTACTGCCGGTGAGATTCCTTATCAACCTTCAACTGCGTTTATGACCAGCGACCCTCCCATCTGCTCAACGCCCCCCGGCGCCCGAGAAAACTTGTTTCTAGGGATCGATGTAGGTGGAACGAACGTCAAATTAGGGCTCGTCGACGCCTCGGGAGTCGTACACGCCAAGGATGCACTATCGACTCGTGAACTGGTGACCCCTGAACGAGTATTCAACGCAGCACTTGCCTTTGCTGATCAAAAATCATCTTCTGCGGAATACGGCAAATTCAATTTGGCTGGTATTGGCTTGGCCGTTCCAGGTGTGCTTGATTCGCAGGAGGCAGTTCTTCGCGAAGTTGTGAACCTGCCTGGATGGAAGGGTAAACCTCTGCGGGACGTACTCGGCCAAGCAAGAGATCTGCCAAACGTGGTTGTGAATGATGCAAACTCAGCAGCCTATGCCGAGCACTCATTGAGATCTCTGGGCAACAAATCGCTAGCGCTCCTAACCCTTGGAACGGGCATTGGCTGCGGGTTGGTGATGAACGGTTCGCCTTACGGAGGCGATCATGGTTGCGCTGGCGAACTCGGGCACATCGCAATCAGATTTGGCGGCGAGGCCCTTCCATGCTCCTGTGGAAAAATGGGCCATCTTGAAGCGTACGCTGGGTCAAAAGGAGTTGTCAAACAGCTGCATTCATTGGCAACAACATCAAACAACTCTGAGATCAAGTCATTACTAGAAACAGACAGCGTTACCCCACGTGACATTGCCACACGTGCGTCCAGCGGCTGTGAACTGTGCAACACAGTGATCGAACAAACCGCTGAGTATTTGGGGCAGGCGATTGGCCAGATGGCACAGGTAATCGATCCAGCAGTTGTGTTGCTAGGTGGAGCGATGACCTTCGGAGGCAGCCAATCCGAGGTAGGGGAAAGATTTCTAGCAACGGTACGAAATACGATTATCGCCACCACTCTTGAAGAAGTCGGTAGTCATTTGCAAGTCGAATTTGCTTCACTCGGTAATGATGCCGGTGTCATTGGAGCAGCCATGGTCGCACAACAGGTAATTGCATCGTGATTGAATTTCCCAATGAACGAATCCCTTGTCTCGTTTTCAGTCGTGCATCCGACGCCAGTGTCGCCGCAGCGAGAGAAATCGCCGAACTGATTCGCGAGAAAGCAGCACACGGGCAGATGTGTGTACTTGGACTGGTCGCGGGCTCCTCGCCTGTCAATGTTTACGATGAACTCGTGCGGATGCACCGCAGTGGCGAAATCTCGTTTGCCAATGTCATCACTTTCAATCTTGATGAATATTTTCCGATGCAACCTTTCGAGTTGCAGAGCATTACCCGATTCATGCACGAGCATCTGTTCGATCTCGTTGACATCCAGCCCAGTAACGTGCACATCCCTGATGGAACCATCCCAAAGGCAGATGTGTCTGAATACTGCCACCAGTACGAACGGTTGATTCGTGACTGTGGTGGTATCGATATCCAACTGCTCGGAATCAACCGGACTGGCCATATCGGATTGAATGAACCTGGCTCGGATCGAGCAACCAGAACGCGAATGATAACGCTGGACACGGTTACTCGAACTGATGCCGCCAGTGACTTCTTCGGTGCCGAGAATGTTCCGCGTTACGCGATCACCATGGGCGTGGGAACGATCTTGGAAGCGAAACGCATCATGCTTCTGGCGTTCGGTGAAGGCAAAGCGGACATCGTAGCCAAGACCGTCGAAGGCTACGCTAACACGACGATCCCAGCCACCTTCCTGCAAGCCCACCCAGACACGCGATTTCTACTCGATGAGTCTGCTGCTTCTAGCCTGACTCGCTCCCAAGCTCCATGGCTTCTGGGTGAGGTCAATTGGGATTCCGAAACCATCAGACGAGCGGTAATCGATCTATCACAAGAAATGGGCAAAGCTGTTCTCAAGCTCACAGATGCGGACTACAACGAGCAGGGATTGCAGGACTTGCTGGCAGCTCATGGAAATGCATACGACATAAATCTGCGAGTCTTTCGTCACATGCAGTCGACAATCACCGGCTGGCCTGGTGGCAAACCGGCGCACGCCAAACAAGTTGGTGATCGCCCAGGTCATCGTGACGACATCTTTCCCAAACGCATCATCGTATTCTCACCACATCCAGACGATGATGTCATTTCGATGGGTGGAACTTTAATCCGCCTGGTTGAACAGGGGCATGAGGTCCACATCGCCTATCAAACTTCAGGGAACATCGCAGTCTTTGATGAAGATGCGATTCGGTTCGCCGAGTTCGTCGAAGAATTTTGCAGCGAGTTTCAAATCCACGCTGCGGGCCTCGCAGAGTTGGAATCCCACATCGATCAGGTTTTGCGGAAGAAACAACCGGGTCAGGTCGACAGCGATCAAGTGCAGCGAATCAAAGGTTTGATTCGGCGCGGTGAAGCACGCGAAGGTGCACGCTGTTGTGGGGTCAAGGACGAACACCTCCATTTCCTGAACCTGCCGTTCTACCAAACCGGCCGTGTTAAAAAGAGTCCAATTTCATCCGCCGATATCAACATCACATTGGACCTGCTTCGCGAAATCCAACCACACCAAGTCTACGCTGCGGGCGACCTATCTGATCCGCATGGAACGCACCGCACCTGTCTGTCAGCAATCCTGCAAGCCTGCAAGCAGTGCGAACAGGATGCTTGGTACGAAAGCTGTGCCATATGGCTATACCGTGGGGCATGGCAAGAATGGCCTCCTCACCAGATCGAGATGGCTGTGCCGCTGAGCCCAACCGAAGTTGCAAGAAAGCGTGCTGCTATCTTCAAACACGAATCTCAAAAAGACCGTGCGTTGTTTCCCGGATCCGATGTGCGAGAATTCTGGCAACGAGCCGAACAACGCAACGCCGATACAGCGAGAAGATACGATGAAATCGGCCTCGCTGAGTATGCTGCAATCGAAGGCTTCGTCCGCTGGGATGGACAATCAGGCATCGAGCTTTAGAGTTGAATTTGGTCGGCAGTACCGAGTTAAATAGAATTCGATTTCCAATCAGAAGGATCTTTTAATGAAGTCTCTCACCCGGCGCATCAGCCTGAAATTACTCGCTCTCGGAGGAGCGTGCTTGGGCCTATCACGAACAGTACGTGGTGACGACCAGACGCTGACCAGTGACGCCAATCCGTTGGCGAATTCTCCGGATCTAAACGCCACTGTACCGTGGTCCAAAACCCACGATCGCGTCTGGCTGGATCCCCGGATCTGGGCAAATCCGATGGAAGACTGGCGAATACGAGACGGAGCGGCAGAGTGCCAAACCACCGGGGGGAATCGCAATTTGCACCTCATCACGCATCAATGGACTGATCCAACTGGTTCAGCTGACATGCGTGTCACGTTGCAGAAAATTGGTGGCCAACGGAAGGACGCAGGTGCGGGTTTTCGAATCGGTACAAAGAGCGAACTGAACGAATATCGCAGCAACTGCTTTGCAAACGGTGGAATCAATGCTGGAGTTCTCGAAGGCAAGCTCGTACTGGCTCGCAACGTAGGCAGCAAGCCTATCGATCTCAGTGATGAAACCACATTAATACTGACAGCTCGTGGACTGGGTACTCAAGTTGAACTCACCCTCATTGCTGAAACACCCTCCGGAGAAAAACTTGATCAACTAACCGCAAAAGTTCAGTCCAAAGCGGTCCTTGGAAACATCTCACTGGTCAACAATTTCGACGCAAAACTGAAAAAGGGTCAGGGCGGACGATACCGATTCAAGGATTGGGCAGCCGCTGGAAACGCATTTACCATTGAGGAATCGCGTCAATTCGGTCCGATCCTATGGTCAATGTATTCCTTAAGTGACTCACGTAGCGACGAAGGTTTCGTACTGAAGATCAGTGCACTCACCGGACCGCTGGGAAAGCAGGATAACCAGAACGTTGAATTGCAGGTGAAGGTCGATGGTCATTGGAAATCGCTTGGTGATGCAGCATTAGACACTGATGCCTGGACTGCGACATTCCGAGTTCCTAATTGGAACGAGAAGACTGCTACCCCCTACCGATTGCTGTACCGGGAACTGAAAACAGACGGGACCGAGGAAGAGTCCAGCTGGAGTGGCATAATCAAAGCCAATCCATCAGGTAGACCCCTGAGAATAGGAGCACTGACATGCCAGAATCACTATGGATTCCCGTACGAACCTGTAGCTGAAAACATTGTCAGGCTTGACCCAGATCTGATTTACTTTTCTGGTGATCAGCTCTACGAAAGCCATGGCGGCTATGGACTGATCCGTGATCCAGCTGAACCCGCAATCCTGAACTATCTGCGGAAATACTACATGTTTGGATGGTCATTCAGGGAAGCGATGCGTGACCGACCAACGATCTGCATTGCAGATGATCATGATGTTTTCCAAGGTAACATTTGGGGAGAAGGCGGAGCCCCAATGGATGTCCAAACTGGTGGTGCTTCATCCAATGGCGGATACAGAGAACCAGCCCGCATGGTCAACGTTGTACACAAGACAAATACGGCGCATCATCCGGATTTCCATGACCCCACACCTGTTCAGCAAGGCATCAGCGTGTATTACGGCGACATGGTCTATGGCGATGTGGGCTTTGCGATCCTCGGCGATCGGCAATTCAAAAGTGGCCCCCAGCATGTCGATACCGGCAGTGGCCGCGCCGATCATGTCAAAGACCCAAATTTCCAGACCTCTGTGTTGGATAAACAGGGCCTTCATCTGCTCGGATCGCGTCAAGAATTCTTCTTAAAAAAGTGGGGAAAAGATTGGCGTGGCCACAAGATGAAGATTTTACTGAGCCAGACTGTGTTCGCAGGAGTGGCAACCCACCATGGAAAATACGATGGTTATCTGAAAGCTGACCTCGACTCAGGAGGCTGGCCACAAACACCACGAGATCATGCTATTGATATCCTTCGCGAATCAAAGGCACTTCATATCAATGGGGACCAACACCTGACTTCGTTGTCGCAATATGGAGTCGACAAACAGCGTGACAGCATGTGGTCGTTTTGCACACCCGCTATCGCTGCAGGGTACCCCCGCTGGTGGCGTCCAGATGAAGTTGGCATGCCGCACCAAAAACGCCCTACCCATGGATTAGAAAATACTGGTGAATACCTCGACGGTTTCGGCAACATGATTTACGTTTACGCAGTCGGGAATCCCGAGGTAGGCACAAAGAAAAATCGCTACGAGAAGGCGCACCAAAAAGGCAGTGGCTTTGGACTTGTGACGGTCGACACTGAGGAAAAAACGTACCAGATCGACTGTTTCCGTTTCTTGATCGATGCCACCGATGGAAAATCTGGAAATCAATTTGCTGGCTGGCCAGTGACCATCCGCCAACAGGAAAATGCCGGAGACAATATCATCGGATGAACAAGACCTTGAGTACACAAACGCGGGATTTTCACGCTACAGGCACGTTGCAGAACGACATTGACGTTAGATTTATCAAATGACATTCACGAGTCATGTTATCGTTCTGCTGGCGAAGCTTTTCAGCGGATTCACGGTGCGTTGGATTGATTGCCAACCAGACACCAGCCAACGCATCTACTTTGCCAATCACACCAGCCACCTCGACGCTGTCGTGCTGTGGTCAGCATTGCCACGTGAACTCCGCAGAATCACGCGCCCTGTTGCAGCCAAGGACTACTGGTCGAAAGGTTGGCTTAAGCCCCACATGGCGGAAAGCTTCAATGCCCTGCTCGTAGATCGCAAGGAGATCAAAGTCCACAAGAGCCCCATCGACATCATGCTGCAGCAAATGGGTGATGTGTATTCACTGATCATGTTCCCTGAGGGTGGTAGATCTGCTGGTGATGATGAAATGGGGAAATTCAAAAGTGGGTTGTTCTACATGGCGAAGAAACGACCCGACCTCGAATTGGTCCCTGTCTACATTGATAACGTCAATCGAATCCTACCGCGTGGAGAAGTCCTGCCGGTTCCCTTGCTCAGCTGCATCACCATTGGATCGCCAATCTTCTTAGAGACTGGTGAGCCAAAGAATGCTTTTCTTGCTCGAGCCCGGCAGGCTGTTCAGCAATTGAAAGAATGCTGATCAAACGAGCTGAGGCTGTTACGCATA
>CAXGRW010000254.1:0-7453 GCA_964012125.1 uncultured Rhodopirellula sp. | reverse complement strand
CAAATCTTTCCACTCCACATCTCGACTCGATTGCAAAGCAGGGCGCCTCTTTTCATAACTTTTATGTCTGTCAGGTTTGCGCGCCAACTCGTGCTGAGTTTTTGACCGGAAGGTACCATCCTCGCACGGGCGTTAGTGGAGTCAGTAAGGGTCAAGAGCGTCTGAACGCCGATGAGACGACTTTTGCAAATGTCTTCAAATCAGCCGGCTATGTGACGGGTGCCTTCGGAAAATGGCACAACGGAACTCAGTCACCACTTCATCCAAATGATCGCGGCTTTGATGAGTTTTACGGTTTTACTTCTGGCCATTGGGGGCACTATTTCAGTCCTCCTCTTGATCATAATGGTGAGCTGGTTCGTGGTGATGGCTTCATTGTCGACGACCTTACCAATCATGCGATTGAGTTCATTGAAGCAAATCGGAAGCAGCCGTTTCTGTGTTACGTGCCGTTGAATACGCCCCATTCACCGATGATGATCACTGATGAGTTTTACGAGAAGTTCAACGAGGCGGTACCAGCGATGCGTCATCGCGATCCAGATCGCGAGGATCTGCAGATGACGCGTGCGGCGTTGGCAATGGTGGAAAATATCGACTGGAATGTCGGTAGACTCCTGGAAACGCTCGACCGACTGTCGCTGGAAGATAACACCATTGTCGTTTACTTCTCGGATAATGGCCCGAACTCGTTTCGTTGGAACGGAGGAATGAAGGGAAAGAAAGGGTCCATCGACGAGGGTGGCTTGAGGTCTCCGCTGTTTGTGCGTTGGCCGGGTAAGGTTGAGGTTGGATCGGAGATTGAAAACATAGCTGGCGCTATTGACTTGCTCCCGACGCTGATGGACATGGCTGATGTTGATCAGTCGTTGCCAAAGCCAATTGATGGACTCAGTCTGATGCCATTGCTGCAGGATCCAAACGCACACTGGACGCCACGTGAGTTGTTTTCAATACGTGGCGGAAAGGTGAGCGTTCGAAATCAGAAGTTCCGATTCGATGCTGAGGGAAGGTTGTTTGACATTGAATCAGACAGGGGGCAACATAAGGACGTGAGTGCAAAACATCGGGAAATCACGATGGAATTGCAGGAGCGTGCCCGGCAGTATCGTGAAGAGATGGAAGTTGAGTTTGCGAAGAATCGTGACCGGCCATTTCACGTTGGGTTTGGAGTATCAACGATGCTACCTGCACGCGACGGTCAGGAGCACGGGGATGTTCAACGTAGCGTGAAGTCGCCCAATAATTCATTTTTTACCAATTGGAAAAGCAAAGACGCTTCAATCACATGGCAAGTCGATGTGGCAACTGCAGGAGATTATGAAGTGATTGTGCGATACACCTGCGCAGCTGGTGACGAAGGTGTGACGATGCGGTTAGCTTCAGAAGTGCAGGATGGGCCTGGACAGTTTACTTCGGCACCGGTCGTCGAAGTATTTGATCCACCGCTCTACGACAAGTCGAAGGAGCGAGTTGAGAAGTCGCACTACTTTGTAAAAGATTTTAAAATGTTGTCGTTGGGTATTTTGCACTTGCCTGAAGGCGAATGCACCCTGCGGCTTTCAGCGGATGAAATCATTGGAACAAAAGCAATCGACGTGCATTCGGTTCAGTTGGTTCGGAAGAAGACCGAGTGACTGTCTTTTTCACTCCATCGTAGATCGCCTTGGTGCTGGCAACTACTGAAAGATGACACGCACCCACCGTCGTGGATCAGGAATCACTGCTGAGGAAATTGGGCCGCCACTGGTGAGTACCTCGGGTGAGATGAACCATGAGGCCCCCGGCGTAACAGGAAGCTCGGTGATGTCCCGGCGTTCAATTGCTACTTCGATCGTAACCAATTGGTTTTCACGATGAGTATCCAAATACCAAGTGGGTTGCCATCTGGCATTTCCATCAATCGCATCAAGGGTGCGTCCTGATCCGGAAATCTGCAACTCCATGGCAGTGAGTAAATCACGGTCGGTGTCGATTCGCACCTGAATGCGGTCCGTCATGCTCAGGTCGTGATCACGGCTGCTCTCCGAAAGCGTAGAGTCAACCGTGTCAGTCTCGAGATTGCTCTCATGGGTTTGCAGGGCGAGATAAATGTAGTCTTCGTCGTAGGCGATCCGAGTCCGGACAGACGAGTGATCCAATGGTGCTGCAGATTCCCAACATTCGTCAATCAACAGGCCATCAAGTTTGGGTGGTAATGAGACAGGATTGGCAACAAGTGTTCCCGTTCCTTTCAAAAGTAGTCGGCTCCATTGATCTGATTTGGAATCAGCAAGACGTTTGAGGTTGGGAGATACCTCATTCGCAACCTGCAGTCCCTCATGATCACCTCGTTCGCGGGCAGCTTCCTTGGCGAATAACACCACGGGGTGAAATTCCCATAGCAAGTCAACCTTGACTTTGTTTTCAACCGCTTTGGGCGACTTTGTGATTTGGTAGTGCTCAGGCTGCGGGACGACCAGTGGCGATGAATTGGAGACTTGACGGATATTTCCATCGGTGACTTGAAACGGTGAAACGGGAACGGCGGAATTTCGAACTGTTGTGTTTGCCGTACCGTATGGTTTGATGAGTCCGGATCGGATTTTTTTCCATTCATCACTTCTCAGGATGGCCTGCTTTCGCAACGCGGCCCAGTTTCCTGCAGACGAGCCGGGAAACCGTGATGCGAATTGTTCCAATGCCGCTTCATGCAAAGCGAGGCCATTGCTCAATTTGCGGGGATGTGTTGCTTGTACGATCGACCACGCAACACGGAATTGATCCACTTTTGCTGTCTGGTCCAGCACGCGTTTGATCGATTCATTGAAGACAGCAGCATCGTTGCTGTTTCGAACCAGACGTTGCAATCGATCAGATTGTTGAAGTCTTGCCTTGAGTATTTGTAGCTGGTGACGCGACGCGTCGTTGACCTTGCCTGCCAGACGATGACCCCGTGGTAACGTGAGACCATTGGTGACTGATGACCCACGTCGTTGATTGGGTGAAATGTCATACGGATAACGAAGACTGGTTGATTTGATTTCGATGTCATTGGGAGACAGGTAGTGCATCGCGTCAACGTGCAGGTCCCCAGCGAGCGTGCCACTGTGGGACAGTAACGCATCTCGGTGCAGCGAGGTTCCGCTATTGCCATTGAACCCATAAATCGCGATTCGCTTGATTCCGGTTGATGCAGCGGCGTTTACGAACGCTTCACGCAATACTGTCGGTAAGGTTTCATCAAGAACGAGCACTGTGGGTTGGTGGATGCCAAGCCACGCTAATGCGGTTTGGTCAAGATCATCACCCCATTGACCAATGGCATCGGCACCGGAAGCACCAAGCATGATCGCAATTTGGTTGGCCAATGCATGGTCGGGGAAACTTGAGATGGGTCTGTTAAGTGGTTCCCGAATCAGAAGACTGACTCGGTTTCGCGACTCCAGTGCTTCGCTTCCCAGCATTGACCACGCTGCCGACTTCGCATTATCGGCAACAAACAGAATCGAAGTTCGACGCTCTTTGCCGCGAGTCGTTACCCATGTTTTACCTTGGTCTCGTGTGATCAGGATCATGCCATGATCACCGACAGTGCAATAATCTGTGCGATTGATGCGACAGGCTCCACGGATCGCAACGGGTATTTTTGTGGCTTGCAACCATTGGATTAACTCATTCAAAGATGACGACGTCGTGGTAGCTTGTTGGTTCTCGGTAGCCGTTGATGCGGTACGATTATCAACGGAATGATCATCCCATGTTTGTCCGCCATCGCGACTGATGAGTCTGTTGGTTAGCACGGCATGCGACCAATCACAGCGAGCTAGAAGGGAGCCTTCACTGATTTTTTCGAGCTTGTGAAACCGAGTCAGTTCTTCATCGTCAGCTCGTTGCCATGATTGGCCACCATCCTGAGACAACAATACTGCGCCACGGCTGATCCCGGTGATGCGATCGTAGTTTCCACCGGCGGCCACGGCGTTGTTCGTGTCGATCCAGACGACAGTTGATAGCGGGCAGTCGACGCCACTGTTCATGAGCTGCCAAGTTGTTCCGCCATCCACGGTTCGCAGTATCGTTCCACGATCGCCACAGGCGAGCCCTGTTTCGGGTGTGACGAATGCAACCGAACGAAGAGTCGCATCTTCGCGAAGTGAGCTCGTGGCACTGTAGTGCGGTGAGCGTTCCGGTCCCTGTGACTGCTGACCCCAGAGTGGGCACATTGAGGTCAGGCAAAGAAATACCCAAGCGATTCGCATCATGTAAGCCAGCCTTTGACGAGCATTGCGGTCAGTACCAGTGCCGTCCAACCAAGAAGCATGTTTGCAGCGACGTACAGGCCACAAGCTAACCAACGTCCTTCGTCGGCTAGGGCAGCTGATTCTCCGGCAAACGTGGAAAATGTCGTCAAGCCGCCGAGAAAACCGACACGAATCAGCAATTGGGAGCGTTCTGAGACACTGTTGGTAACCAGCACGACCTCGGCGAAACCCCCAATCGCAGCGCATCCGATCAGGTTGACGATGGTGGTGCCAATCAACGTCGACCCCCCCGGAATTGCAATCGATGCAACCGTTATCAGGTATCGACAGACGGAACCAACCGCACCACCGGTAGCGACTACCAACAAATTGAGCCAAGTTGTCATAGCGAGAGGCCGTTTTCACCATTGCCTAAGTTTCGGCACGAACTTACGTTAACGCATAGATTCGAGGTTTCTGCCGACGGCGTAAATGTCAGTTTTGGCCGATTCGCGAACCTGTTTCTTCGTCAGCCTGTCTGGCGAGCATTGTCCCGCACCTGATAACGCATGCAAACAAGCGTTCTTTGCTTGCCTGCTTTGTCTAATTCGCCTAGACCCAACCATTTAGAAGCATATGAGTACCGCGAGAGCCGCTACCGATCCCCAACTGATGACTGGCGCCGACATCTTGGTCAAATCATTGGTCGAGCATGGTGTTGATGTGCTTTTTGCCTACCCAGGCGGCTGTAGCATGCCGATGCACCAGGCTTTGACGCGTTTTGGAAGTTCCATTCGCACGATTCTTCCGCGTCACGAGCAAGGCGGAGCGTTCGCTGCACAGGGGTACTCTCGCAGTACAGGAAAAGTCGGTGTGGTGATGGCCACCAGCGGCCCTGGTGCTACGAACTTGGTCACAGCGATTGCGGATGCCAAGCTCGATAGCGTGCCTCTGGTCTGTATTACCGGGCAAGTGCCCACGAAGGCGATCGGAAGTGATGCTTTCCAAGAGACACCGATGGTGGAGGTCTGCCGCGGGATCACCAAGCATCATTATCTGGTGACAAAAGTCAGTGATTTGCCACGGATCATCAAGGAAGCCTTTCATATCGCTCAAAGTGGGCGGCCCGGCCCGGTTCTGATCGATATGCCCAAAGACGTTCAGCTGGGCGATTTGAATGACGTGGACATGGATCCGCCCATGGATCTGCCTGGCTACGAACCTGCCGCACCTGCGGTTCCCAGTGAGACCATTCGCCAGATCGCGGCAGCGATCAAGCTGGCCCGTCGCCCCGTCATTTACGCCGGAGGCGGTGTGGTTCTTGGCGAAGCGAGTGAGGAACTCCGTCAATTCATCAATAAAACAGGTATCCCAGTCACCACTACCTTGATGGGAATCGGTGCGGTATCGCCTGACCATGAGCGATCTTTGGACTGGCTTGGGATGCATGGAGCTGCCTATGCAAACTATGCCGTTCGAGATTGTGACCTGCTGATTGCTCTGGGAGTTCGTTTTGATGATCGTGTCACCGGCAAGGTTGAAGCATTCGCCAAAGATGCAAAGATTATTCACATCGACATTGATGGATCTGAGCTGAATAAGAACAAGACGGCTCACATTCCCGTACGTGCGGATGTGAAGCAGGCTTTGACCGAGCTGAACAAAGTGATTCAAAAGCCGGAAATCAGCGATTGGCAGGAGCACTGTCAGCAATTGAAAGTCAAGTTTCCCCTGACCTACGACAAAGACTTCGATGGGATCCTGCAGCAGCATGCGATTCAGGTTCTCAGCGATGTCACTGCTGACATGGACGCCTACATTGCGGTCGGTGTTGGCCAGCATCAAATGTGGGCCGCTCAGTTTTATAAGTTCCAACGACCACGCACCTGGCTCAGTAGCAGCGGATTGGGAACCATGGGCTTTGGCTTGCCAGCAGCCATGGGCGTCCAAGCAGCGAACCCCAACTCGCTCGTCATCGATATTGATGGTGACGGTAGCTTCCAGATGAATATCCAGGAGCTAGCAACCTGTTTCTGCGAGGATTTGCCTGTGAAGGTCCTGCTGCTGAACAATCAACATCTCGGCATGGTCGTTCAGTGGGAAGATCGCTTCATGGGACGTAATCGTGCCCATACCTACTTGGGACCAATTCATCACGAAGAGGCAGCCGGACCTAGCAACGCTGATCGTTTTACCTACGCCGAAGAGCGCTATCCTGATTTCGTCAAAATCGCTCAGGGTTACGGTTGTGGTGCGGCAACGATTCGCGAAAAAGCCGATTTGGAACCAGCCATTCGTGAGATGATCACTCACAAAGGACCGTACTTGCTGGATGTTCAGGTTCCCTACCAGGAGCACGTGCTGCCGATGATTCCAGGCGGAATGACCGTCGATGACATGATCTTGGAATAGACTGCACGAGACAGCTGCCCCGACTGAGGAAGCCGGTAGGCGATCAATTCAGCCGAATGCCGCGATTTCGATCGCGGCTCGGTGTTCTGACCCCAAAAGCTACGCGCTGAACGCACAGCTAGGCTCTGAACACACAGCTAGGTAGACCGCAGGCTGCCTGATGTGCTGGATCGAATGCACCCTCGCACTCGTCGAATTCATGCATTTTCGCCCTGTATCGTGATGATGACATGGCGACCACTGGCGTGGTTGCGATGTTCACATAGATAGATCCCCTGCCATGTACCGAGTTGTAATCGGCCATTACTAATCGGGATCATCACGCTAGCGCCCATCATCGAAGCTTTCACATGGGCGGGCATGTCGTCGCTTCCCTCGAGCGTGTGTACATAAGGCAGTGTCTCAGGCACCGCGTGGTTCATTGCGGTCTCAAAGTCTATCCGAACGTCGGGATCGGCATTTTCGTTGATTGTTAGCGAAGCGCTGGTGTGTTGGATGAAAACTTGCATCCATCCCACCCCGATGGATTCCAGCTCGGGCACTGCATTGACGATTTCATGGGTCACAAGGTGGAACCCTCGGCGAGCGGCTGGAAGCCGCAATGTTTTCTGAATCCACATGTTTGTTACTGTTTAACAGGGTGTAATGTCACAAGAAAAAAGTTTTTTTTGGGGCACTCAGCGGTATCCACAACCTACCGTTTTTTCTGGTGCTTTGGAGCGTGGCAGCCACGCTTTGGAACTGGAGCAGTCTGGAGGATTCACGTCCCAAGTCGTTCTTTCTCCCATGGTGATCGGCCAATGTTGCTTATTCCCCCC
>CAXGRW010000253.1:0-7480 GCA_964012125.1 uncultured Rhodopirellula sp. | reverse complement strand
CAGCAGAGTGAACTTGCAGTGAAGTCGCTTTGGCATCGTCCCACGCAACAACCGTGTGCCCTGCCAGTGCATTGATTGCTTGAAATTCGCCAAAGTGTTCGTCATCAAACGAGTAACTGGGGTTAGCTACGAGAGCCGCAATTTTTCCATCGAGTGGATTGGCGGAGAAATCACGTCGCAACAAATCAAAACTTCGAACTTCCTTTCCCTTAGTCCAACCCTTGCCATTTTTGCGAGGTCGTTGTTCGTAAGGCGTGATCGAAATCGGGCAATAGTATCGCGAACTGGAAAGACCGATACGCCACTGCAACCTCGTATCCTCGGTGTCACGGGGCTGATTCGCATCTCCTGCTAACCCCAAGACTTCATTAACCAACTGACGACCCGCTGCCACCGCGTCCACTTCAAGTTCGCCGAGGAACTCGAATACCTCGTTGATCGAGCGTCGTCCCAACTGCTCTTGCAACCACCACGAGACCGCAAGTGTGTGTGGACACCGCTGATCTGTTTTAAATTGTGCGCAGGCACACATGGGAGTAGCTGTGAGAGCAACACTCAGAGGCGAGAAGTCGAAATCTTCGTCCTCCTCCTGTGGCTCAGGCATCACTTCAATCGACACGGGAATCGGTTGCTGACGATTGCCTTTGACTTTGAACGCAAACTGCATCCGCCCATCATCGTTATTGAAAGTAGGGGAATCGACGATCATCATCGCCGCCCGCTTATCAAGCGACTCATCGTGAGAATCGACCAGTTTTTCCGCGGCCTCTGCAACCAGAAGACCGAGGGCACCAATCGCGTCATCGGACATCAAATCCATACTGTGCTATCCACTGCCTGTAAGAATCTCAGAGAGCCCGTAGTGTCTCCCAATCACCCTCAACACCCGATCCTCGGACTCGCACTCGGACTCGGGCACCCATGACAAAAGCTCAACGGCATTGCATCGAGGGCTAATCCCGGAGTTTACCATGAGTCTGTTTTTCCGCGAAGATGTGGGGAAGTCTTCACGCCGCGAAAACGCGGTCTCGCGCGGCCTCTCAAGCCGTTTAACCGAGGATTCGGGACAGTTCTTCACAGAGACAGAATCTTAAAAAACAACCGGTTCAACCGAATTTCGACAACGGATGGTCCCTCTGCACCAGTGGAAATTTGACCGTTCGCCCCAGACGGTGGGATTCAAAAACCCCACAGATCATTTCAACGGTTGCTCCTGCATCCTTGAGCCCGCAAATTGGCTCGCGGTCGCGGCGAATTGAATCCAGCAAATCCTCAACGGGGACCAGATGTTGGTAGACCTTTTTATGCAGGTCGTGCAGCGGCTCAATCTGCCCCACACCTGCGGTGGAAATCGGCAGTGCTTCCTCGCTTGAGGTAGCAGCCTGGAATGGATTGCCAGGAACAAATCTCGCGAGCGGCGAATCGTCGCACCAAATTTGAATCCGACCCTGACTACCAATCAGACTCAGACCAAACCCATGATTTTGAGTTCCGTCGTTCGCGATTGAGTCAAAATACCCGGTAACTCCTTTCGCGAATCTGTACGTGGCGTGCAACTCATCTCCCGCCAACCAGCCAAGTCCCTCACCACCAACCACTCGATCCTCTTTCACAACCCGACGTCCCCGACGGTACAAAGTTGCCGAACAGGTTTCTGGTGCTCCACCAAAGTAAGACATCAGATTCAATACGTGCGAACCGAGAACCCAAAGATCTTCGGCGCCCCCACGCCCGTCACCCTTACCGCGTCCGCGAATTTCCAATAGACGCCCGATTTTTCCATCGCTAACCAGTCCATCGATCGTCTGCAAAACAGGGTGATATCGGTTTCGATGAGCAACTGCCAATTTAGCTCCACTCTCGTGACACGCTTTGACAACTTCATCTAGATGTTTCAGGTTTTGGACAAACGGTTTCTCGACATAAATTCCCTTGGCACCTGCATTCACTGCGGCAAGAATCATGTCTCGATGCTGGTCAACGTGGCGGGGACAAATCGCAACAATGTCGGGGCGCACTTCCCGAAGCATGAGCCGATAATCCGAATATCCCTGTTCCGAATTCAAACCAAGTTTCATTACTTCCCGCGCTAGCCCCGTGGCATCTGCATCAGCGATACCCTTGACGGTTGCACTTGGGACATGTCGCCAAACGGTATCCAAACCATGCCCGTAATCACCACGTCCCGTGTGTCCGATTACAGCAACAGACCACGGACGGTCCCCGTTTTCTAAGGTTTCCCCCGAACAGTTAGCAGTGCGGCCCAGAATGGATAACGTTATCGCTGAGAATTGTCGCCGATCCATGAATCACACCGATTTCATAATGGCAGAAAAGAAGTTCAACCCGAACACCTATCGTAGCTGATCCCCGCACGAGGAGTTGCATATGCGTTTCTATTAGTGCGAATCAAAATGCGAATGGTTGATCTTGGTAAAAGATGCTCCAATGGTCTCCGATCTAGCCCCCTTTCTCGGCGACACCTTTCGGAACGGACACCAAAATGCGACTCACCCCCACGCCGTCACACGCACCTGCCTTATCTTATGGAATGGCAATGTTCATGCTGCTTATGATCCAAGGCAGCGTTTGCTATGGGCAAACACAGACAGAATCAGAGAACGCTCGACACAACCGAAACAGAATTGAAAACAAATTCCAGGGTGCAACTACTCAACGCACATCCGATATGCTCAGCTTGGCAACGATCACCCCCAGTCTCCGTTCGCGGGTATCAAGACTTGAAAGAATGTTACGATTCTCGAATCCATATACTGCCGTGGGTGTCAAGGAAGCGAAAGCATCCCTAAGACTGGCGTTGGCAGAACGCGATGAGTTCCTCAAACGACCATCCAAACCAAGCGAAGTTGAAATCGCGGCGGCAGAGTTGTCGGTAGCTCGCGCGGAAAGCCAACTCACAATTACGCTGGCGACCCAAAAGGAAAGAATGCTTTTGTGCCAAATCGACGTCGTTGATGCAGAGCTTAGATTGCTGCAAATGAGCAAAAAAATTGAGCTCCAACAACGCCTGATTGCCCGAGGACTAAGTACGGCAGAGACGTTTGCACAAGAGAAACTGGCACTGAGTGCTGCAGAAAAACAACTTGAACTCATGCGTTTGCGTCGAGAAACCCAGCGGATTCTTCAAGGAGTCTCGGACACTCAACCAGAAGGCGATCCCAAACAACCCTCACGCTCATCCACGACACCCTGAATCCCCACAACAGCCGGACGGCTCACAACACTCTGAAGGCCCGACCCACGTCCATGCACGTCTGCTGCTGATCGGGTCGCTTGCAAAACAGTTGCCAAGAATACTATCCTTCCCCACGGACCGTTGTACTCGACGACTCAAAGCGTGCGACCAAAAATTCATCGCACACTCTTGATTCGGTACAACAGCGTTTTTCATCCAAATAAATTCGAAGCGACCTTGGAGACTAATCACATGCCAAAGTTAACCGTTCAAGGATCAGGGGAGTTTGAAATCGCCCCCGGCAAACGCCTTGTCAAAGCACTCGTAGACGACGCTGGCACGGACCAGCTCCATGCGTGTGGTGGCCAGTCAAAGTGTACATCCTGTCGAATCAAATTCATTGACGGGGAACCAGACAAGATCACACAGGCCGAGAAAGATACTTTGGGCGTTCGTGAGATCTCAGAGTCGGGTGTCAGACTTAGTTGTCAAATCACGTGTGATAACGACATGACCGTTGAAATCATCAGTGGTATGGCTGGTAGTGGGCGTGCCGATCAGGGATCCGCCGTTGCTGACGAAATGGTTCCTGATCCGATTTGGACGACAAAGTAGAAATCGAAGGTATTTTTGCTGTGGGCTGCGATCCCATCAGGCTGAGAACCACGACATGACGGCTTCGTCAATCCAGCACTTGCGACGACGATCCAAGAAGCCCATGTGGCCGCCCGTGTTAGTGATGAACAATTGCGTTGATTTCGGCCACAGACTCGGATTGTCTGCAAAACAACCGACCGGGACGATGGGATCATCTGCTGCTGTCAGGACAAGAGTGGGCACAGGGTTAAACTTGGCCACATGGCAGGCTGAGGCCTGATCGTAATAGTCTGCCGCGCCATCAAAACCACTCAGCGGGGCAGTGATACGATCATCCAGTTCCCACAACGTTCTTGGCCGTCTTTCCAAAATCGCTTTTTGGAATTCGGTACGTTCATGAACCCCAGGCGGCACACTTCCCAGCAGCGCACGGATGAAATAATAGTTATAGGGGCGCAATAACCAACGTTGCATATTGACGCTACACCGCCTCAAGTCCAATGGTGGTGCCACCACAGCAATACGAGCTAATCGCTCAAACCACGCTGGTCGAATTGAAACGCCACACCCAACTCGCCCCACCGCTCGCAGTAACTGCCCAGCCCCTAGCGAAACACCAATCGCGAGCATCGGCCCCTCCTTTGACTTGGCCGCAATGGTGTCGAGTGCCGCCACAACATCATCACTACGACCAGCATGAGCCAGATTGCGTGCTAATGGGCGTGCCGCTCCGCATCCGCGCATGTCCATTCGAAAAACGCGTGACCCTAATTTCAGAAAACGTTTGGCCAATCGCAGCATGTAGGGGGCCGCATGACATCCTGAAAGACCATGCACCAACAAAATCGACCGATCACCGGGTACCCAATCAGCAGGGCAATCTTCGTGTAAAACGATCGAATCCCCTTCTGACACTGGCACGACATGCTGAATGGGGCTGAGCAAATCGGCTGACACTTCGCGGGTGGCCGCAAGGGTCTGTAAATGGCCTCCCCTGAAAAAGGGATGAGGATCAAATGGTGGCGGCTCAAACTCAGGCATCTTTCCGTGTACGATTGGCACCATGAAAAACATTCGATCATTTATTGCTATACAGCTCGCGCCCGACGTCAACCGTAATTCAACGCGGATGCTGCAGCGCCTGCGTCAATCAAATGACGGCATCAAGTGGGTTCCCACTGATAATCTGCATTTGACCCTGAAGTTCCTTGGTGACGTGGACAACACCGAGGTTCCCGATGTCTGCAACGTGATCCACAGGGTTTGTTCCAATCACGCGCCGTTTCACCTCGATTTTGGCGGCACCGGCGGATTTCCGAGTCGGGAGCGTCCTCGCATTCTATACGCAGGGATCAACGATGCATCGGGGGCACTCACCAAAATCGTATCTCAATTAGAAACATCTCTTGCTGAGCTTGGGTTCAAACAAGAACCCAGAGACTACGTTCCCCACCTGACACTCGGACGCACACGTAGCACATCGAAACTGGCCAACAGTGATGTGATGGAGCGTCTCGCGACTGAAAAAGACACGGAACTGGGTGGCATGCTGGTCAATTCACTGCAGTTGGTCGCCAGTTTTCTTGACAAGTCAGGGCCGACTTATCAAATCATGGACACGATTCCACTGGATTCCTGAATCGCCTACTTCGCAATCTCGAAGGGGATATCAGAATTACCGTACTTCTTGCCATTACGATCTTCCATCGTCAGTCGCAGCTTGTACGTTCCCGCAGGTAACTCCTGTGGGATCAGCATCTGGTAAGCGATGAAGTAATCACGCAAGTAGTTCGTGGAAACCTGCTGATCTCCGGGTAATAATTGGCTCAGTACTTTGCGATTCTCGGAATCGTAAATGTCGTAGCTCCCCTGTAGGTGTGTCTCAAAACCACCGTCTACACGTTTGGCGGTAAAGTTATCGATCTCACAATACAGAATGACCTGTTGCCCAGCATCGAAACGATTCCCCTCGAATCGTTTGAATTGCCCGTAAGACTGAATGTCAGTACAGAACGCCAGTGCCCTTACTTCAAGTGCATCTGTCGCCGCTGCGGCGAATTTAGCTGCTTCACGAATCTGCGGGACGGCCGAGGTAAATCGACGACTTGGTGATGTCGGATGTCCGTCTGGGTCAATGATTGTCCACAATCCCAAAAGCTGATGCCGAAGAAACTCCTGCTCAGCCTCTGATAAGCCGGTAATTTTCTCAACTGCTGCATCGGGATCCCCCGAAAGCACAAGCAGGTGACGCAAACGGATCAAGCGGGCTGTCCGTTCTGCTGGCTCCTCCGCGACTGGAGCTTTGCTGAGCTGTTGTGCCAAAGCGTCGTAAAGTACATCCTCCGACAACTCAGACAAAAGCTCAGGAGAAAAAGCCTGCACAATCCTACTATGAGCTGCCTGATTTTGAGTGGCGCTGGCCGTTCGCACTGCCGTGCTATCTGAATTTCCTCCACCGACTGCATTAGCTACATTCGCATAATTCTGGAGAAGCTTTTGTGCGACGGCCTCCTTTTCTTGCTCGGTCAGCGCCGTTGGATCCACACTATTCAACGAGGCTGAAACACCTGTAAGTGCCTCAGCTGAATCCTGCTCGATCCCAACTCCAATGCGTGCGGGAGTAATCTCTGGAACCGAATCTCGTGATGGCGGCAAAGTTGGCAATCTATCCATCGTTCCCGATGCCAAATCAATTGGATTGGGCTGCGTGGTTTGACCGACAGTCACCAATTCGCTCTTCAACTGTTGGCGAAGCCGTTCGCGTTCCACTGCGGGTAAGTTATTGATTTTCGCAATGACATCCGCAGCATTGGCTGGTGGTGCTTCTGTCGAAGACGGAAGGGCAAGACTTTCTGTTGCGGTAGATTCTGTCTCAGCAACCACATCAGCGGGTGGCGAAACTGCCTTCGCGACTGTGTTATCAGCATCCTCTGCGACTTTTGTCGAAGCGACAGATGCTTGTAGATCTTTCGCATCAGGCTGAGTCTTTAGAGAAGCGGATCGCGTCTCCAAACTCCTGGCCCCCCTCAATCCAGTCTCGCTAGCCTGATCACTGTCGCTATCGGCACGTGAGGAAGTCGCTAGCCGCTGCTCTGGAGAATCAATCTCCGCTACCTCGACGTCATTACTCGTTCGAACCTGAAGATTGCGCCCAAATTTTTGTGCGCCTCGGCATCCAACCGCGATGGTGGTAACGAGGATCATCATACAAGTCATGATTCTAAAAGTTGCGGCGTACATCCCTGCCTCGCTTGCAATTGACATGCATCAGTGCTCTCCGAAGTCACGCTATCTCGGAAGAACATCTCTAGTATTGGCGGGACGGTACGAAATCTGTGCTCAATACCACAACGCCAAACCGAAAAATGTACGGCAACAATCGGACAAGTTTCACCGCAGGTGGGCGAATCCATCTCTCCACCATGCAAACAGCGTCGTTCCGCAACAAAAGGACCCTCCGTCCCTTGCTGGAAACACCAATTCCCTATTTGCAAGCATAGGATTGTTCAAGAATCGCTCATCGCCAAAGTCACAGAACACCTGCTTTGAGCGAACCGACATCAGACTACCGCTGGACGACATCGGTGCTGTAACAGGGTTCTGTTGGGACTGTTATGATTACCACTACCGCGCGGGACCGCTTCCCATCAGAACGGGAACGGCACATCGTTCCGGCGGTTTAAATTG
>CAXGRW010000252.1:0-7491 GCA_964012125.1 uncultured Rhodopirellula sp. | reverse complement strand
GGCGGAACAGGTTCCAAGCCAGCGAGGTGGTGGTGAACACGGGAACCATGCGGTGATCAAGACAGAAGACGGCCAAGGCATTTACATGGCAGGTGGAAACCACGCGCCTTTGGCAGAGTTGTCCCGTCGTCGTGTGCGATCTTGGGAAGAAGACCTGCTGCTGACACGGATGTGGGATGCAAACGGTCACGCCCGAGGAAAACTCGCTCCGGGTGGATGGGTTACTCGACTTAATCCTGAAACCTTGGAGCAGGAATTAGTTTGCATCGGTTTCCGCAACCAGTATGACATTTCGATCAACCGTTTTGGTGATATGTTCACTTACGATGCGGACATGGAATGGGACATGGGATCACCTTGGTACCGCCCGACTCGCATTTGCCAAGTCGTCAGTGGTGGCGACTACGGATGGCGTAGCGGAACCGGCAAGTGGCCCACCTATTTCGAAGATAGTTTGCCACCGGTTGTCGAGATCGGGCCGGGTTCACCCACTGGGGTTGTTTCAGGTGTGGGAGCAGCATTCCCAGCCAAATACCAGGATGCCCTGTTCGCCTTGGATTGGACATTTGGAACGATCTACGCAATTCACATGACACCCGAGGGTGCGGGCTACACTGGCACCAGCGAACCTTTTGTTACGGGAGCACCTCTGCCCGTGACCGATGCAGTGATCGGTCAGGATGGATTGCTTTACTTCACTGTCGGCGGACGAGGCACAGCTTCGGCGTTGTACCGTGTTCGTTACACAGGAAAAGACTCAACATCAGGTGCTGACTCGGAGCTACCACCCGCAGTAGCCAAAGCCCGTGCTGTTCGACAACGACTCGAGAATTACCATGGCGCCAGCTTGAGCGAAAAGGAATCAAAAGCAGCTCTGGATGATGCATGGCCTTACCTTGCAAGTGACGACCGATTCCTGCGTGCAGCCGCTCGGGTTGCCGTTGAATCACAGCCAGCGCAGTACTGGGCTGACCGCGTACTCAACGAGCAAAACCCACAGGCATTGGTCACAGGTGCGGTCGCTCTGGCCCGCGTGGGAGCTGATTCTGAGATCAACCTGTCACTGCAACCGTTGCTGATTGAAGCGTTGATCAACGCGAAAGTTGAAAACGATACCCAGCTACTTGGCCTGCTGCGTGCCGTCTCGCTGACCAGCATGCGTCTGGGAGCACCTGATCGTGATCAGCGAACTGCTTTACTGAAACGCTTTGACGGGATGCTTCCCCATTCGAATCCGGATGTAAACACCGAACTGGTACGATTGCTGGTTTACCTGCGATCGCCCACCGTCGCTGCGAAGACGGTGAAATTGATCGTCAATCGTGATCCACCTGCGATCCCCGACTGGACAGAACTGGCAGGACGCAATGCCAGCTACGGTGGGACTGTCAAACGCATTCTCGCAAACCATCCTCCCAGTCGAGAAATCGGCTACGCACTCGCGTTACGCAATCTTCGAACCGGGTGGACGATCGAAGACCGGCGTGCCTTCTTTGAATTTCTCAACGAAGCAGCCAAAGCATCTGGCGGATCCAGTTTCCCCGGATTCATGCGCAACATCCGTGATGAAGCACTAGCAAACTGTTTGGATGCCGAACGAGTCGCCTTGCAGGATTTGACTGGCGAAAATTATGACCCCGTTCCTGATTTTGAAGTAAAACAAATTGTTGGTCCGGGACGTGAATGGACGCTGGCAGAGGCGAGATCCAAAGCCACGCGTTTCAAAGAAGCCAATTTCGAGAATGGACGTAGCGTTTACTTCGCTGCCAATTGCGGAAAGTGCCATCGGCACAACGGGCTGGGTGGTAACGTTGGACCAGACCTGACCAGCATTCCAAACAAATTCGATGTCAATTATGTGATCGACCATATCATTGATCCAAGCAAAGTGATCTCGGATCAGTACCAGGCTTCAACCGTCCTGACAGCGGACGGACGAACCGTCAGCGGGTTAGTTTCGGAAGCCGATGAAACTCTGGTCATCTACCCCTCAGACACGAAAGCTGAACCGATCACTCTCGCGATCGAAGATGTTGAAGCGGTTCGTCCTTCCGACGTCTCGCAAATGCCCAAGGGGTTGATCGACGGATTGAACGCAGAAGAACTACGCGACCTGCTTGCTTACTTGATGAGCGGTGGAAATGCCGGGAACAAGAAGATCTACGGAAACTAAATCACACTACAGGAATGGTTTACCAGTGCCTCACACTCTTGCTTTGTTGTCGTTCTGCTGTTTATTCATCACAAGCCAGGTTTTCGCGCAGACGGAAAGCGGTGTTTCATCGATCAATGAAGCCAGCATCCGCGGCCATGTGCGTTATTTGGCAGATGACTTGCTGGAAGGCCGTGGCCCCGGATCACGTGGCGATGAACTGACGCAGCTTTATATTGCAACCCAGTTCGAAACACTTGGACTACAACCCGCGGCAGGCAACGGAAAATGGCTGCAACCGTTCCCGCTGGTGGGTGTCCGTACCATCGCTCCGCCCAATGTTGTTTTCAAAAAGGGTGACAACACTGTCTCACTGAAATCCGTCGAGGATTTCATGTCAACAATTGGCAGACCTGCCGAAAAGGCGAGACTGGAAGATGCCGAACTGGTGTTCGTTGGCTACGGCATAGAAGCCCCCGAATATGACTGGGATGACTACAAAGACGTCGACCTGACAGGCAAAGTCCTAGTCATGATGAATAACGACCCTGCGTCTGATCCTGAATTATTCGAAGGACGGCGGCGACTCTATTACGGGCGTTGGGACTACAAGTACGAAATCGCTGCTGAGAAAGGTGCTGCCGGTGCGATCATCATCCACACCACACCCTCAGCCGGTTACCCTTGGCAGGTGATTCAGACCTCATGGAGCGGTGAGGAGTTCGAGCTGCTTGGCAACGAGAGCAAGCGACTGGAACTGAAAGGCTGGGGCACGGAAGACGGCCTGCGTGAAGTAGTCAAAATGAGCGGGCTTGACTTGGACGAGCTAAGAAAACAGGCAGAATCACGCGACTTTCGCCCGATCCCTTTGGGAACAACCTTGTCTATCGAACTTGAGGGCGTTGTCCGAAAACAAAATACAGCCAACGTATTGGGATTGCTGCCCGGCAGTGACCCCGAGCTGAGTGATGAGGTCCTCATCTACATGGCTCACCACGATCATCTCGGTATGGGGGCTGAACGCGATCTGCGAGGCGACAACATCTACAATGGCGCGGTAGACAATGCGACGGGAGTGGCAGCGTTGCTGACGATGGCAAAAGCGTATGGCCAAATGAACCCGCCGCCAAAAAGATCCATTCTGTTTGCTGCTGTAGGTGCTGAGGAACAAGGATTGTTGGGATCGAGATTTTTTGCTGAGAATCCAACACTGAAACCAGGCAAAATGGCTGCCGTCATCAACATGGATGGGACCAACATCATTGGACGCACGCATGATGTCAACGTGATCGGCTACGGCAAATCCAATCTCGATTCAGTCGTCGCGGCCGTTGCCAAAAGTCAGAAGCGAATTGTCACCCCTGACCACTTTCCTGATCGAGGCTACTACTACCGATCTGACCAATTCAGCTTGGCTAAAATTGGCGTTCCCGGCGTTTACCTGCATTCAGGAATTGAAGTGGTCGGTAAACCGGCAGGCTGGGGCAAACAGCAGTTGGACGAGTGGGTGGAAAAGATTTATCACCAACCCAGCGACGAATACAGTGAAGACTGGAACCTATCGGGTGCGCTCGAGGACACCCGCCTGCTGTACGAAGTTGGGCGACGAATCGCAAATCAAGCCGACATGCCCGCTTGGACCGCAGGAGATGAATTCGAAGCAGCACGCATGCAGGCTATCGAATCAGCTCAAGGAGCAAACTGATTTCAAACAGCAGCGAGTGGAAGTTATCAGCTCGCCGAGTTACCACCCCAGCCCGGTCGTGAATCTGGACCTGACCGCATTGGAGTGAAAGTTAGCGGGAATCAGTTGCTTATCACAGCGGCTTGGTCGACAGGTTCGCCGCTTTCCCACTGCGTGAAATCGTTTGCGTCGCGATGAATTCGGTGATAGACCGTATCACGCTCAATCGGCTCTCGCCCCGCCTCGACGATCAACTCTTTGATGTTGTCGACCGACAGGCATTCGGGCGTGGTCGCACCCGCGTCGTGGTAGATCAACTCATGTCGGACCGTACCATCGATGTCGTCCGCCCCGTATGCAAGTGCGGTCTGAGCAGTCTCGATTCCCAGCATGATCCAGTAGGCTTTGATGTGCTGAACGTTATCAAGCATTAAACGACTGATTGCCATGGTGCGAAGGTCCATCAACGCCGATGGTTTTTTCAGGTCCGAGAGTTTGGTGTTCTCAGGGTGAAATGCCAGCGGGATGAATACCTGAAAACCCCCGGTTTGATCCTGCAACTCTCGCAAACGTAGTAAGTGATCCACCCGATGAAAAGCATTTTCGACGTGCCCGTAGAGCATGGTGCAGTTGGTCCGCAGCCCGATCTCGTGCGCAGTGCGGTGAATGTCTAGCCATGCGTGGGTGTTGGCTTTGTGCTCGCACAGTTGATCTCGCACCTCGGGGTGAAAAATCTCGGCGCCACCACCAGGCATGCTCCCCAGTCCAGCTTCTCTCAGATCCTCAAGAACCCAGCGGATTGACTTTTTAGTCTGGAATTCAAACCAATTAATCTCAACCGCGGTCCATCCCTTCAAGTGAATCTTCGGGTAATTGTCGCTTAGCAATTCAATGATATGCCGGTACCATTCGTAGGGACGTTGGTGGTGCAGTCCGCCGACGATATGCATTTCCGTGCAGCCATTCTCAGTCGCTTCCTGACCCCTCGCGAGAATTTGCTCATCGCTCATCGCGTACCCCTTGGGGTCCCGCAAATCACTCCGAAACGCGCAGAACCGGCAACGATAAACGCACACGTTAGTCGGATTGAGGTGAGTGTTGATGTTGAAGTAGGCGACGTTGCCATTCATCCGTTCCCGCACAAAATTGGCGAGCTCACCGACGGCTTGAAGGGGAACTTCGGAATCGTAGAGAAAGATACCGTCATCCAAGCTCAGCCGCTCTTGGGCCTCAACCTTGTCACGAATCTCTCGGAAGCGGGCATCACGTTCAGTCACGTTCATGATCGGCGATTGTGTTTCAGAGGTAAAAACGGGCGATAACTTGCTGGCCCATTGCACCCTTAATGAACCGGTAACCAGTCTGCCCCACAACTGTAAGAGGTCACGAGCGATGGGAAAACCGGTGATCCCAAGACGTTGGATCGAGGCCCTGCACCATAGATCGACCAAATCAGACGATTGCCTGTGGCAAAACGGTCAATTGACCCAATAACAGTCGATAACCCCGACCACCAACAGAGCCACGCTTATCGTGGCATTCATATCGAAAAAGGCTTGATTCACGCGATCCAAATCCCCAGGTTTGACCATCGAATGCTGGCGAATCACCAGCACGGCAACCAGAACCAATGCGGCCCAAAACAACCATCCAAAACCAACTGACTTGGCAAAGAGTGGTAGGCAAGCCAGCAAAATCAACATCACCACGTGGCAACCGGCTGATATTTTCAGTGCTCCAGCAACGCCAAACTTAGCCGGAACACTATTCAAACCCACGTTCGCGTCATACTCAGCATCCTGACAGGCGTAAATGATGTCAAATCCAGTGACCCATGCTGCCACCGATGCGGCAAGAATCAACGGAGCAACCAAGTCAGCTGGGTTTAGAATCGACTCGGGGCCACGAATAGCCACCCAAGCGCACAACGGCGAGAGGCTCAGAGCAATCCCGAGCCAAAGGTGAGCCGCTGAGGTGAATCGTTTTGCAAGGCTGTATCCGCAAAGAAAAGCGAGCACCGGCAAAGAAGCCAGCAAAGGCACCACGTTAGGTAGGAATAAAGCCGTGGAAGCGATGAACGCCAAACTGCAAATGAAGGTGAAGCCCCATACCGCTGGCCGACTCAAAATACCAGCTGGAACATGCCTATTGGCCGTACGAGGGTTATCGGCATCAATATCAGCATCGACGATACGGTTGAAGGCCATTGCCGCACTGCGAGCAAACACCATGCACAGCAAAATACCCAACAAATCCCGAATCCGAAAAGGAGGGTAGCCGCCGTCAGGTAATGGACCGCTAAATGCCATTGCCGTCGCGAGAGCGGCAAACGGTAGAGCGAAAATCGTGTGGCTGAAACGGATCAAGCCCAGCCAATCACCCAGACCACCGTGTGTCTTGTCCTTCGCATCCATCTCCGTAACCCAATCCAGTATTGTTTCAATTATTTGTCTGCCGGCTGCACTATTCGGAGTGCGTCAATCAACACATCGGCATCGGCTCGTTTCCGCAGACTTCCCGAGATAATTTTCACAACTACACCGTCTGAATTGATCACGTAGTTATCAAAAGTCATCGCCTTGGGACTGTAGGAAGCAGATGTTTTTTTCTGGTTATCCAACGCCAACGTGTAGGTCGTACTGTGTTTTGCTTTGATTTTCTTTAAACCGTTCACGCCAAGTGATTCTTCACGAAACACGAAGACGAGCTCGGCATTCAGACGCTGAAAGGTTTCTGTGTGCTTTTGCAACTCGACCAGCTGCTGCATGCAAAACGGTCACCAATGAGCACGACTAAAAACAAGCACGACATTCTTGCCCCGATCAGTCAACTCTGATAACCGAAAAGCCTTCCCATTCAATCCTATGAACGAGGCGTCAGGAGCAGAATCACCCTCTGCCAACCGTTTAGCAGGGGCCTGGCTGGCTGCCGCCACGGTACCCTTCCCAGATTGCTGAACAGTACCACCAATACCTTGCCCCCGGCCTTCAACCACCAACATGGAACTCAGGAATAATCCGACTAACCAACTTTTTCGCCCGACCAATGGCCCCATTGGGTGCTCCCCTTTTCCACTCAAATGTCGCAAATCACGTCACTTGCGATAGATTTCGTGAATTCTGCTGCCGCCACAACTCATTGCCAAGCAGGCATTCTCATCGCTAAGCTGTTAGCAGTTTAGCCGCTAGCACTATTTGCGGGCAGGCTATCCGGAAGCGTTTGCTGGTCTGGTGACCGCCCTAGTCTTCAAAACTGGTGAAGCGTCCGAAAAGGCGCTTGGTGGGTTCGATTCCCATCCGCTTCCGCTTCTGATTGAAGTCCACTGCATCAATACATGCATCCGCGGCTCGTTCACTGGCTGATTCGAGACCTGCTTATTCGAGAGCTTCTGTGGGCAGACATCGGGCCTTTTTCTGAGTTTTTGCACCACCAGTAGTTGCAAATGCACGCGGGAAAGAGTCCTCCAATGGTGAAGGTGCCCAGCTCAGAATGCTGACGGCGTGCCTGAAACGCTTCCGTATCTCAGAATCAACAGACATAGGGCCTCCCGACCCTCGCAACATTTACCGCGGACGCGACTGCTTCAGGTACCGAACGAAAACTTCAGCATACCTTGAAGCTTGGAACTGAGGCCCCGATTTGAAATGCTCCACCG
>CAXGRW010000251.1:0-7497 GCA_964012125.1 uncultured Rhodopirellula sp. | reverse complement strand
GATAGCGATAGCGGCAGCGACAGCGGCCACCGCGGAGAGCCGGAAACCTGGATTCAACGAACGGTTCCAGATCGCCGAAAGTCACGTGGTGGCATTCCAACCGCCTTCTTGAAAGCAACGGACAGGTATTCATCGTGCCTGAATCCAGTCCGTGATGCAATTTCAGAAAGTGAGAGATCGGTCCCAGTCAGTAATTCCTTGACCTTGCCAATCTTCAGGCGTGTGATTTCTTCATGCGGTGTACGTCCCAACGCGGTTCGAAATCGGCTCTCCAAAACTCGGCGAGACAGAGGAACGGCTCGCAACACATCGCTAACGTTAATGCCAGCCGCCGCATTTTCTCTGATGAACCGCAAGGCAGCCGCGACATCCGCATCATCAATTGCGAGGATGTCTGTCGACTGACGTGTTTCAACGCCTAGTGGTTGGACAAGGATAGATTTCGACCCAACCTTTTCACCCGACATCATCCGGTCCAAAAGTGACGCGGCCTCGAACCCAGTTCGTTTCGTGTTGCAGATCACACTTGATAACCTTGGGCTTGCCAAGTCGCAAATGAGCAAGTCGTTATCGACACCGAGGACGGCAACTTCTTCCGGTACAGCAATATTCTGTTCACGGCAAACGTCTAACAGCTTCTGCGCCTGAATGTCATAGCAAGCCATGATACCGATAGGACGGGGTAACTCAGCCAGCCATTCGGCCACCGCATCTTTTTCACGATCCCAAGAGTATTGTTCATCGTGTCTCGAAATCGAGTCATGAACGAAACATTCTCCCCCTGCTTCAGCTACCAACCGTTGAAAATTTTGCTTTCGCCAGATAGCCCAATTGAAAGCACTGTCACCATAAAACGCAAAATTCTGAAAGCCACGTTCAGAAAGATGTTGAACCGCAAGCCGAGCGATGGCCTCATCATCCGTTTCGACCCACGGAATATTTTTTAGATGGCGGGCCGCGCTTACGTCCACCACCGGCAACCCTGTTTTTTTCAACGCCGTTGCAATCTCGTCATTTTCGATGCGTGCGACGATACCATCGCCACTCCAAGTCGAGAGCCATCTCGGAGGCTTCCCACCGCGGTCCTGCTCTGGCAAGTAGATCGACCAACCTTCGTGCTGCCGCACATAGTCGGTGATCCCCGTCAGGATTCCCCTCGCATATGAATTCGACGTTTCAATGAGCAACGCGACGGATCGCAACTTGTGTACCACGCCAAATTACTCAATTGCAAAAACGATGAACGGAATCCCTAACAGCCCAGAAACCAATTTATACATGTAAAACCACATCAGACACGCCAGAATCGCCCGTAAAATAACTCAAGTATTCTGCGCATTACCTCATGGGCTGAATGGCCACGAGCCCCTAACCTTTCTGTCTCATGATTATCAGTTGCGTTAAAACCACTCAAAAAGAGCACGCAATCGACGCATCTAGCAGATACAGCATCAATCAACAGAGCCCGAACGCAAACAAGCCACGATCAAGCCCCACACCTCCAAAACGACCGTGTGCAGCAGCGTCCATGAATGAAGCATTTGAATTTGGATCGGACGAAGATCGCTATACTTTCGGCTACGGGAAAAAGTCCGCTCGGAAGTCGCGGATAGTAAACGCAAAGAACAGCCACTGCCACCGTTTGCTGCACCGTTCTTTGTGAGTTGATTCCCGAAATTTACGAAACACCCAACACCTCTAACGCCCCTGCAGTCATCGATCGCACCTGGAGTCAAAATGAGCAAGTCAGTTAACGTTGCAATGATTGGTCTCGGTTTCGGAGCCGAGTTCATCCCAATTTATCAGGCGCATCCGAACACCAATGTGATCGCCATCTGCCGACGCAACGAGGAATCACTGAAGCAAACCGGCGATCAATTTGGAATCGAGAAGCGGTACACAAGCTACGACGACGTGCTAGCTGATCCTGAAGTGGACTACGTGCACATCAATAGTCCGATTGCGGACCATGCCTGGATGTCCCTGAAGGCTCTTGACGCGGGCAAACATGTGATGTGCACCGTGCCCATGGCAACCACCATTGAGGAGTGCCGGCAAATCGTCGACAAGGTCAAGGAAACTGGCCTGAAGTATATGATGGCAGAGACGGTCGTTTACAGTCGGGAATTCTTGTTCATCAAAGATCTGTATCAGAAAGGTGAGCTCGGTAAGATCCAACATCTTGCTGCATCGCATCCTCAGGACATGGATGGCTGGCCCGAATATTGGGAGCGTATGATTCCCATGCACTATGCGACACATGTTGTCAGTCCTTGCCTGGGGTTGGTCAATGGCTTGGCCGAGTACGTCAGTTGCTTTGGCTCAGGCACGGTGCGTGATGACATCGCCGAAAAATCGGGCAACAAATATGCGGTTGAATCGTGTCACATCAAGATTCAAGACAGTGACGTCACTGCTCACATCTGGCGATTCCTTTACGACGTGGCGCGGCAGTATCGCGAGAGCTTCGACGTGTATGGCACCAAAAAGAGTTTCGAATGGACGTTGGTCGAAAATGAACCCCACGTGATTCACACGGCGAAAAAACCTGAGCCTGAGATCCCGGAGAAAGTCGAAGTACCGGATTTCGCCCACCTGCTTCCGCCAGAAATTCAAAAGTTCACGCTGCCACAGGAAATCCATGATGCCGATCACCTGTCATTCATCCAAGGTGGCGGACATGGCGGATCACATCCGCATTTGGTGAACGAATTCGCTAATGCTTTGATCGAAGATCGTGATCCATGGCCCAACGCGGTCACCAGCGCAAACTGGACCTGTGTCGGGATCTGCGCCCACGAATCTGCCGACAAAGGCGGTGAAAAAGTAGCCTTACCGGATTTCACTCTCGGGTAATCCGTTTCTCACCGGGTAGCCAGAACGGTTCGACCATCTGTGAGTAGGCCCGAGCGGGGACCTCCGTTTCTGCTGGGCCAAATGCCAGCACACTGAACTACAAGCGAACAAGCCATGTTAAAAAAAACTGCTTCATCCTTCGCCGTCGCCTTTTTATTCGTGCTGTCCGCCGCGGCATCAACGCGCGCCGAACAGCCAGCGCCACTGACTCTGCAATTCCTGGGTGACCAAGGGCATCACCAACCTGCACGCAGAGCGGCTGAATTGTTGCCAGCTTTATCGGAGCGTGGAATCAACGTTCAGTACAGTGAAGATGTAGCCGCTGTTTTAGACGCCGACAATCTAGCGAAGCTTGATGGATTGATTGTGTATGCGAACATTGATCGCATCACCGACGACCAAGCCAAAGCACTTCTCGATTTCGTGAGCGAAGGTGGCGGCTTTGTGCCGTTGCATTGTGCTTCGTTTTGCTTCCGCAACAATGACGAGGTTGTTGCTTTAATGGGAGCACAATTCCAGCGTCATGGCACAGGAACGTTTACGGTCAAGCCAACGGATGCCGGTGAGTCCCATCCCTTGATGAAGGGTTACCGCAGTTTCGAGAGTTGGGACGAAACTTATGTTCACACGAAGCACAATGAGAAAAACCGCACCGTACTGGAGTACCGCCGTGAGGGCGACCAGCGGGAGCCATGGACATGGGTGCGTGAGCAAGGCAAAGGTCGTGTGTTCTACACAGCGTGGGGCCATGACTCACGGACCTTTTCGAACCCGGGCTTTCACAACCTGATCGAGCGTGGCATTCGCTGGGCCTGCAAACAGGACCCGACGGCGGCAGCCGATTTCTCCGGCCCCAAACGTGAGCCTTTGGAAGCCTATCCGGTACAGCCCCGCGAGTCTGAGAAGCAACCTTTTGAGTACGTCGATGTCGGTCCCAAAATCCCTAACTACGTCGTGAGCAAGCAGTGGGGCGTGCAAGAACCACCACGCAACCTGATGCAGAAGCCTCTGCCGCCTAACGAATCTATCAAACACTACGCTGTTCCCGATGGCTTCTCGATATCGCTGTTCGCTTCAGAACCGGACATCGGAGGAAAGCCCATTGCGATGGCTTGGGATGAGCGAGGGCGGCTATGGATCGCCGAAACTTACGATTACCCCAACGAGAAGCAACCTGAGGGCAAAGGCCGAGATCGGATACGCATTTGCGAAGATACCGACAATGATGGGAAAGCAGATAAGTTCACGGTCTTCGCAGACCAGCTTAGCATCCCAACCAGCATGGCCTTTTCACATGGCGGGCTGATCGTGCACCAAGCGCCCGACACTCTCTTCATTAAAGATACTGACGGCGACGACGTTGCCGATGTCCGAACAACACTTTTTTCAGGTTGGAGCACCGGCGACACGCACGCGGGCCCGAGCAACCTGAATGTGGGGCCAGACAATTGGTTTTATGGAATGGTTGGCTACGCTGGCTTCAACGGTACCATCGCTGGCAAGAAGCAATCGTTCCGCACTGGTTTTTATCGTTTCAAGGTTGAAATGGTTAATGGACAGGTCGCAGTCACTGACTTCGAGTTTCTGCGAAACACCAATAACAATTCCTGGGGTGTTGGCTTCAGCGAAGACGGCCTGCTATTCGGGTCGACTGCCAACCGAAATCCAAGTGAGTTCATGCCAATTGCCAACCGACACTATGAAAGTGTTCGCGGCTGGACGTCTTCCGTGTTGGGCGGAATTGCCGACACCCACGAGTTCGCCCCCATCACCGACAAGGTGCGGCAGGTTGATCATCATGGCGGATACACCGCGGCCGCTGGGCACGCGATCTACACCGCAAGGAATTACCCACAGGCCTATTGGAATCGCGCTGCCTTTGTTGCAGGCCCCACAGGTCACCTCGTTGGAACCTTTGCATTGACACCGCAGGGTGCAGGTTACAAATCAACAAGCCCCGTCAATCTGCTTGCCAGCGATGACGAATGGGCAGCCCCGATCATGGCCGAGATTGGTCCTGATGGAAATGTTTGGGTCATCGATTGGTACAACTACATCGTTCAGCACAACCCAACACCGGTCGGGTTTCGCAATGGTCCAGGCAATGCCTACATGACCGATCTTCGTGACAAAAAGCATGGCAGAGTCTATCGGATCACCTACGATTCACATGTCGCCGATTCGAGCGAACCCAACACGCTTGCGGGCGCCTCGCCAGCCCAGCTTGTCAGAACACTATCGTCGTCCAACCTGTTTTGGCGACGACACGCACAACGACTTTTAGTTGAGGCAGGGAATAATGAGGTCACTGATGACTTGCTGGATCTACTGAACCGGCACCAGTTGGATGCGATCGGCATGGACGTCGCGGCCATCCATGCGATTCGCGTGCTTGAAGGACTTGGGCAATTACAAAAGCCGAAAGTCCGAAAGGCCTTGCACGAAGCACTGAAACATCCATCCAACGCAGTGGTGCGAACAGCCATTGAAGCTTTACCACGTGATGAGACCAGTTTGGATGCCTTATTGAATTCGTCGGCGTTCACATCATCGAACTCACAAGTTCGTTTATCTGGCATACTGGCTTTGGCAGAAATGCCGTCCACCACAGGCTCGGCGAAACAAACTGCTGTGTCGCTTGCCGAAAACGAATCCGACCGCTGGTTGACCGACGCTGGGATTGCCGCAGCGGCGACAAACGGTGGGCAGTTTCTTGCCCTTGCATGCAAGCAAAATGCACCCATTGCCGCTGCCATGTTGCGAGCCACTGAAATCACTGCTGAGCACGTGGCACGATCCGCGGACAGCGAGGCGATTGAATTGCTGGTAAAAACGTTACCGGACGCGTCGCCGGAAGTTTCCAAGCGGGTGCTTAATGGCCTGACAAAAGGTTGGCCCAAAGCAACTCCTATTGAGCTCAGCGAAGACACCGACAACGCGTTAGTGGAATTGTTTGATGGCCTGCCAGCGGGTTCCAAAGGACAATTGATTCGCCTGGCTCAGATTTGGGGAAGCGCAAAGCTCGCCAAGAACGCCGACAAAATTGCAGCCTCGCTACTGCAAATCGTCGGCAGCGAAAAGACAGCACCCCCGGCACGAGTCGAGGCTGCGCAGCAACTGATCACACTGATGTCGACCCGCCGACAAGTCGCTGCAGATCTGCTGGCTGCCATCACTCCCAGAACCCCACAATCAGCCGCGTTAGGAATCATTGATGCCATCCGCGGCAGTCGCGCTCCTGAAGTGGGCAAGGTGCTTTTGGATTCGATGAAACAGATGACACCGGCATCACGAGCACAGGCGATTCTGGTGCTTCTGTCGCGTCCTGAAACGACGAACCATTTACTGAAAGCTTTGGAGGAGCGGGAACTGTCTCGACAAGATTTATCATTGAGCCAACAACAGGGACTGCTAGCCCATCCGACACCTGAAATACGGGAGCAGGCTGAGAAAGTTCTTTCGGGCAGCGGAGGCTTACCGAGTCCGGATCGCGAAAAAGTACTCGCTGCTTTGATGCACGTCACGAAGAGCTCAGGAAACATTGAGCGAGGAAAGGCCATCTACGTCAAAAACTGCGGCAACTGCCACATGCATCGTGGTGAGGGCAAAAAGGTAGGCCCTGACCTGACCGGCATGGCAGTCCATCCCAAAGCTGAACTGCTGACCCACATTTTGGATCCCAGTCGCAGTGTGGAGGGCAACTACCGCAGTTATTCAATCCTGACTCTCGACGGGGTCGTGGTGAACGGCATGCTTGCGTCGGAAACCCAAACGGCGGTTGAAATTTTTGATGCTCAAGGAAAGAAACAAGTTGTGCTCCGAGAAGACATTGAGCGTCTGATGGCTTCCAGCAAATCCGTCATGCCTGAAGGATTTGAAAAACAGATTGACCCACAAGGCTTTACCGACCTGCTGGAATTCCTTACCGACAAAGGTAGGTTTTTACCGCTGCCGATTGAAAAGGCAGCGACAGCGATCAGCACCAAGGGTCTTTTCCATGAAGGAGACAATGGCGCAGATCGATTCGTCTTTGAAGATTGGTCACCGAAAATGGTGGGCGAGGTACCTTTCCAGCTCGTCGATCCCGAGGGCAAGCGTGTTGCGAACCTTATTTTGCTTCATGGGCCGCGAGGCACCATGCCTCCAAAAATGCCAAAGTCTGTTCGAGTGGCGTGTAATGCACCGGCAAAAACGATCCACCTCCTCAGTGGTGTTAGCGGCTGGGGATTCCCTGCTCATCAACAAAAATCAGTGTCCATGATCGTCAGACTGCACTTGGCGGACGGCAGTACCGAAGACCATCCCTTATCAAACGGCCTCCATTTTGCGGACTACATTCGCCGGGTTGATGTACCCGATTCTGAATACGCTCTGTCAGTACGTGGCCAACAATTACGGCACATTCGTGTGTCACCTCGCACAGACCAGGTCATCCGCGAAATCGAACTGGTCAAGGGCAACGACCCGACGTCACCGATTGTGATGGCGATGACTGTCGAAGGACCGGAGACTAAGTGACGGCGACGTCCACGGAGCGTACATTCAAATGCCAGGACATTTGTCCAAGGGAACCTTGTTGGTATGCAAACCAAGTCGCACCAACCAAGTCGCACCAACCAAGTCGCACCTTTGAAAAGCTGA
>CAXGRW010000250.1:0-7568 GCA_964012125.1 uncultured Rhodopirellula sp. | reverse complement strand
CTACAGCGAGTCTACGACGCGAAAGTTCATCGAGTGCATCCGCACCGTCGCTCGCAGCAGATTCTGATGCCTTCTGTGGCCTGCAGGTCGCTTGGAGAGAAGTGGATTCGCATCGCCGATGAAACAGCGAAGATGATTGAAACGAATCGATCGGTACTGATCGGAACACGCACCATCGCGCAATCAGAAGAGCTCAGCAAGCAACTCAGCGAGAACGAAATCTCTCACGTGGTCCTGAACGCTCGCAATGCTGCTTCCGAGGCTGAGATCATTGCCGAAGCAGGGCAAGCTGGCAGAGTCACCGTCGCCACAAACATGGCAGGTCGCGGCACAGACATTCGACTGTCTGAAGAGGTACGAAAGGCTGGCGGAATGCATGTTGTCGTCAGCGAGGCTCACGCCGCATCCCGAATTGATCGCCAGTTGATCGGCCGCAGTTCCCGGCAGGGAGACCCAGGCTCAGCTCGTCTCTTCGTCAGTCCTGCGGACGAAATTTTGGCTCAGGCTTACGGTGAAGAACAAGCAGCAAAGTTCCTGCTGGCAGCGAAGCAGGGGTCGATCAAGTGGTTACTTCCAAAAGTCCTCGCGGCCCAAAAGCGAGTTACCCGCATGCATCGCAAAGAGCGAGCTGAGCTCACGGCCCGCGACGAAAGCCTCTCAGACGCGATGCTTTCATTAGGAATGGACCCTCATCTGGATCCCCTTCACGAGAGCCACTGAATCGTCAAGATCGGAGCAGCCGCCTCCGCCTGAGATCAGCAATCGCTCGCCTAAGAGGTTCGCAGGCGGTTCTGGGGCTCAAAATTGCCAAACTGTCCGGTGTTGTCAAAAGACAACGGATGTAGCGGCAAATAAACAACGGGGGAAGAATAGGGAGTTTCTCGCGGCATGCTGCACTCAAATGCTGCGTTTTTCAGAGGTTTTTTCTACATTTTTCTAAAGCCTTGCGTACGCTTTGATTGGTGGGCCGTGGCCGGAAAGCGACATCATGTTGCTTGGAACATTCGCCACCCCCTTTCTGCTTATCGTTTCTCGCCTTCTCTTCGAACCCGGCTTCGCAGCACAGCTATGACCTGTCCATTGAACGCAAAAACTGTCGTTTTCACTGCCTTTACACTGCTGGTGGCTTCATCGCCCGCAAACGCGCAAGAGGGCTGCTGTTTTGAGCCCACTTACCGATTGCAGTGCGAAACAGTGATGCAACCGCAGACGGTTCAAAAATATCGGCTTTCCTACGAGACAGAGTATGTGCCGCAGGAGGTCACGAGCTATCGCCCCGTCCTGAAGACACGAACTGAACAACGCGAGTACAAGGTAGCCAAACCGATCGTCGAAACGAGCTACCGTGAAGAGCGTTACACCGTATGGAAGTCAGTCACCGAGACAACTTATCGGGATGAAACAGTAACCCAAACCAAGTACGTGTCAGAAACAGCAGAGCGAGAAGAGCAGTACACCACATACAAGCCTGTTGTCGAAACCTCATATCAGGAACAGCAATACGCGGTCCAGAGACCAGTGGTCGAGACGCAATACCAGACGCAGAGGTACACAGTTCAGCGGCCGGTAGTACAGACCCAGTACCAAACCCAGCAGTACACATCGATGCGTCCGGTAACAACGATGCAAACGCAAACCGTAGATCAAGGTGGTTATGTTGCACAGCAAGTCGTGCAACCGGGACGCACCTCCTATTCATTGAACTATGCACGGGACAACTGCGGCAACAACAGCGGCCTGATCTGGACGCCACAAACAACGCCGTCAACAGTGCAAACCCAATACAGCTACCGACCGAACTTGGTTACACAACAAGTAGCGAAGACCAGTTACGTGCCGCAGGTACAGCAAGTCCAAGTTCCAGTGCAAGTCCAAACGATGCAGACCGAGGTGGTTTCGCAGCAGGTGCCGGTTCAGGTCCAACGGATGCAAACACAAATGGTCACGCAGAAAGTGCCTGTTCAAACAACACGCATGGTCGCAACAACTCAAGTTCGGAAAGTGCCTTACACGGTTCAACGCCCGATCACTGAGACCATCACCCGCAAGGTGCCTGTTGCCCAGCAGCGTTGGGTTAGCGAGGAACGAGTCCGAAAAGTGCCAGTTCAGACCACTCGCACGGTCTACGAGACTCGAAAACAACCGGTCGAAGTGAAATACTACGAGCAAGAGGCGGTCACACGAACCGTGATGAAACCTGTCACACGTCAAAAGTACGTCCCCTACACAGAAACCATCATGGTGCCGAAGCAGGTTGTGCAACGTGTTCCTCTTTCCTACACCGATCCGTTTGGAGCGGCCGTGGTTAGTGGGTACTCATCATTCGGAGCCCCCGAAAACGCCACCACGACAGCGAGCAAACCTGCACCATCCTTGGGCAATTCGATCCTCCAACCCAACCCAACAGTCGCTCCAGCAGTAGAAGGTGCACCTCGAACACGAATGCAAAAGATCGAGATAGGGGAGCCTACCAGCGAATCAGACGCGGCTGACGACACACTGGAAGCAACGATTGAGATCGAAGAAGAGCTCCTTCCACCCGCCCAGAATTCAGGGGACGATAGCTCTGACAGCGAGAACACCGAGGAAGATACAGCCAAGGGCAGCAAAGCTGGCTGGAAAATCCAGTGGAATCCTTTGCTCACGCGAGAAGCGTGAGCACCTTGGTCGGCCGGTTCTAAGCGTCTGATTTAAAACGGCTCATTCTCGTTGTCCATTGCCAGTGAATCTTTCACCGCGAGCATTAAAATATCTGGCAACACGAACGATGCCAGGGGATCTGACGTGCGTCTTTACCGGTTCACAGTTAGCCAAGACTGTAAAACCGCAACGCGAGTAAACGATGCAGTCCTGCAACGTTGTTCGGCAGCGGACGTCGAAAATGCATGTCGAAAATGCCGATTGCCCCACTGCGCTTCACTACTTGGCATTCCATGCATGCCGAGTTCAAAACCTGGCATCTCACACTGATCAACAGCTTTGCATTGCTTCAACGATGAAACAGCGCTGTTTTGATTAAACGCCAGACAAATAGCATGAATGCCATCAACCCCAGCATGGCAATGCAGAGCCAAAGTAAAGTCGAACCGAACATCAACAGGTTTGCTCGCAGCCAATCTTGATAGACGCTGTCCCAGAAAACGATAGTCAACATCGTTCCTGCGCAGAGGTAGGGACCGTAAGGTGTTTGGGTATCGCTTGTGATTACGTAGCGAATCAGAACGATCGCGATCGCTGCAAAGGGTGAGAGGAAAAACGCGATCAGCACGGCCTGCCAGCCGACAAAGGCACCAATCATCGCCATCAACGTGACGTCACCAAACCCCATGGCCTCAATTCGCAAAGCCCAAGTTGCAACGATACGAATTGACCAGATGGCACCACCCCCAGCGGCGAGTCCCACCAAGGCAGTGAAGAGACCATGCCAATGTTGGTCTCCGACGCCCCAAACGGAGGCAACGATGCCACACCCGACGACCCATAACCCGAACAGAACTTTCCAGAATTGGTGATGAAAAAGTCCGTTGAAAAAATGCCGGACCGCACTTTGGAAACCGCGACGTCGCAAAATTGCACCACTCCAACGCCTATCGCACAAAGCAAAGCACCAAGCAGTCCAAATTCCCAAGCCCCATGCTAAACCACGTTCACCAAACCAACTCTGGTTCCCACTGAACCATGGTGCATCGAAAGTGGTAGGCCGGTAGATAGCGAGTTCGCCATTCTGCAAGAAGCTAATCGTGGGCATGAACGGGAGGGTCCCCGAACCATTATCGCCTCCCGTTATCAAAGTGGCTGCAAACAGCAAACCCAACAGAGTGCCGGGAATGGTAATCAAGTCTGGAATGATCCTTTCATCAAAATCAATGAAGGTCGCTGCCACCATGAGAATGAAAAGAATTGCATGAGCAAAAAACATGGAGTTCGCATAGGGCGCGAAATCAGTCAGAACCTCAGCAAGCCTCATTCTTGCTGGCAAGAGTTCACCGCTTTGCGTTTCAAATTGAAAGAGCCAGACCAGTGAGATCGCAGTCCCCAACTCAATCAGTAAAGGCCGAATCCAAAAGCCTCGGCCGTGCACCTTTGATTCACGCCGCAGAAAGCACCATCCAACAACGGGCAACCGATCCCAGAAAGTGCGAGGCTTTGCAGCATCGGGACGCGGACCCCAAGGAGAAACAGGACGAGGATTGAAGTAGGCAAACTGGTAGATCATCCAGTTTGCCAATGCTCCGCCAAACAATCCAAACACTGCCACAAGGACACATTGATTCTCGAAAGTCAGGTCGAGCCAAACGGAGCGCATAGGCAGAGATCCACATCGTGATGAGGGGCGACCAGCATTGGTCGTTGTCGCAGTCCCGTCCTTAGCATAGCTTCCCGTGATGCCTGCCCGTAGTGGTCGAAAATCAATGTCAGCAGAACAGAAAGAACCTCGCCGAAAATCAGATTCTTCGATACTCAAAACGACATTCAGAACGAAACAACCGGAAACCGACAGCCGGGGAGCACTGAAAGGTGCCACAAACGGCCCTTTGACCGGCGTAAGAGTTTGACTGAAACCAGCACCAACATTAGGCTATGGAGTAAGGAAGAGGGCCCCTGACCGACGAATTGTCGCCGTGGTCGCTCGGCCTCCCGCCCGCCCATTTTCGGGCTACCCACAGCGCACCCCAACGCTGTTGGATTGGCTTTGTTACTGACTTCATGTTTCCTAACTGAGCTTGGCAAGGTGGTTCATTCCGCTGACAGCAAGAAACCTTCGATTTAAACCGACACTCGGTCGAGTTTCAGCGCGAATTTGTCTCTCACCTCGTCGCTCAAAAGAAATTGAATTTACATCCAAGAGTCCGAATCGTGCTCCCAAAAATCGACCGTCATTTAATCGCAGCTTTGTGTTGCACTTTACTGACAACGTCCTGCCTACATGCTGAGGAATCGGCCGACGCAGATGCCCCACCCACCTTGGCTGTCAGTTTCGCCAACGATGTAAAGCCGATATTCAGTCAGCACTGTTACGGCTGTCACCAAGGCGCAAAGCAACTCGGTTCGTATTTGATGACCGACTTCAATGCGATGGTGAAGGGTGGCGAGACAGAGCAGACAGCGGTGGTTCCAGGGAAACCGGACGAGAGCTATCTATTCCAACAGATAACGCCGGTAGATGGACATGCGGAAATGCCCGACGAGCCCTTCAGTCCACTCAACGATGTCGAACTTGAAACGATACGCAAATGGATTCTTCAAGGTGCCAAGAATGATTCTGTCGCTGATGACGGACCAAAATACACACCTGACAATCCGCCGGTTTACATCGGCCAGCCATCTCTCTCATCGATCGCTGTATCTCCTGACGGTAGCAAGATCGCTGCCGCAGGTTTCCACGAGGTGGTCATTTTAGATGCAGACACTGGGAAACGCGTTTCTCGATTGGTTGGGATGAGCCCGCGAATCAACACGGTAAGCTTCTCTCCGGACGGCAAACGCCTGGCTGCCGTTGGCGGGACTCCAGCAGTACGAGGCGAAGTTCAAATATGGGACCTTGAAACCAATGAACTAAGTCTTTCGCGATCCGTCACGTATGACTCACTGTGCGGTGCAAGTTGGTCACCCGATGGCAGCAAACTTGCTTTTGGTGCAACCGACAATGTAGTTCGCGCGATCGACACGACTTCTGGAGAACAGATTCTTTTTCAGGGGGCGCACAATGACTGGGTGCGTGATACCGCGTTCACCCCAGATGGCAAGCATGTTATTTCGGTTGCGCGAGACATGTCATGCAAACTTACCGAAGTAGAAACGGAACGCTTCATCGACAACATTACCTCGATCACACCGGGAGCACTCTCCGGCGGCTTGAGCAGCGTGACGGCCCATCCTGAGCGAAATGAAATTTTTGTAGGTGGCGCAGATGGCATTGCCAAGGTGTACCGTGTTTTTCGTCAAACGGCTCGCAAGATCGGAGATGACGCAAACCTGGTTCGTAAATTCCCTGCGTTACCCGGACGTATTTCAAGTGTTGTGATTAACTCCGGCGCAACACGATTGGCCGCCGCTGCCACATTGGATGGTAAAAGCGAAATTCGAGTGTGGAAATACGATTTCTCGAGTGAGATTTCTCCTGAGCTGAAAAAGATCCAAGCCAAGCGGGTCGCTGACCGCAACGCAGAAGAGAAGAAGCAACTCGAGAATCACCTCAACTCGAAAATCACGGAACTCAGTAAATTCCCAATCGACAATGCAGCGGTCTTCGCCATTGCATTCGGCAACGACGACGCTTTGTTCATTGCCTCTGCGGATGGAAAACTTCGCCGACTCGACGCTGAGGGAAAACTGACGGGAACTTTTGAAGTCGCAACAGTGGCCGACAATGCAGAGCTGGCAACCTCACGCTTTGACGCCAAAGCATGGCAAAAGCAACTTGAAATCCAAACCAACAAATCATCTGTCGGTACTACCCAAGAAGTCACGACCCAAGATATTGCCAAGATACTCATCAGCCCACGCCAGATTGAACTGGGTTCGCCGTACGCCTATACCCAGCTGGTCATTACGGCGGTCATGAGTGACGACAGCACTCGCGACATCACGCGCCGCGCCGACATCGCCATCCCCTCATGGGCCACGATCACCCCGAGCGGTGTTATTCGTGCAGCTGGAAACGGCAAAGGAGACGTCGCCATCAGTTACGGCGGTATCACTTCCAAGATCAACATGATTGCTAAGGGCATCACGCCGGAAACAGCTGATGCTGCCAATCATGGATCGGTTGACTTCATTCGTGATGTGGGACCGATCCTCAGCCGCCTTGGCTGTAATCAAGGGACCTGTCACGGGGCCCAGAAAGGCAAGAATGGTTTCAAACTTTCGCTTCGTGGATACGATCCGGTTTATGACCTTCGAGCACTCACGGACGACCTTGCAGCGCGTCGGATCAACCCAGCTTCGCCGGACGAATCACTGATGCTTCGCAAACCGCTTGGCCTGTCACCACACCAGGGTGGTGTATTGATGGAAAAAGGAGATCCCTACCACACGGTGTTGCAACGATGGATTGCTGACGGCAGCCAACTGAATCTTGATTCCTCTCGAGTCACTCGCATCGAGATTTTCCCTACCAATCCTGTCGTGCAACGTATTGATGCAGAGCAACAAGTCAGAGTGATCGCCCACTATGAAGACGGTGACCAACGAGACGTGACCCAGGAAGCTTTCATCGAAAGCGGTAACACGGAAACCGCAAGCGTGGACAAAAGCGGACTACTCTCCGCCATTCGACGTGGTGAAGCCGCCATTTTGGCGAGATACGAAGGTGCCTATGCAGCAACCACACTCACTGTGATGGGCGAGCGGAAAGGTTACGAGACCGTCGCAGTCGAGCAATGGAGCGACATCGACAAACTGGTTGCTGACAAGTGGCAACGGGTGAAAGTGATTCCAAGTGGCATGTGCGATGATTCGACATTCCTGCGACGTGTGCATCTTGATCTGACAGGACTTCCGCCAAGCAGTGAACAAGTTCGAAACTTCCTTGCAGACGAGACACCTACCCGCGAGAAGCGTGCCGG
>CAXGRW010000249.1:0-7586 GCA_964012125.1 uncultured Rhodopirellula sp. | reverse complement strand
AAAGCATCGATTTGATCGCCGCGGTAACCGGAATCGACACTGTAGTAGCCACCCCAACTGGGTTCACTGGTTGCCGGATCAGCCACAACAAATGCCAGCGTGACATACTTGACTCCCTCATCTTTGGCGAGCTCAACAAAGTCGAATGGTGGCCAAAGAGTGGTATCGACATAGGGAGCAAACACCTGGTCCGGTATATCAGCCCGCATGTCGGAACCAGAATTTGAATCACTGGCTGCCGAATTGAATCCGGATATCAAATCCGACGAAGCCCCCATGCCGCTTGATGCGGTCATTGTGATCCGTTGCTCGAGGGATTCGAGTTGCACCCGACGACGCGCGCGACGTTTGCGTTGCGCGCGATCAGAACGACGGGAGCCTAAAAGCTCACGAAAGCGAATTTGCATTGTCTTGACCTGTGTAGAAAAGATTGGTTGGTCATGGGCAGCGACCCAAGTGAATAGGCTTTGAGTCTATGACTGTTTTTCAAATACGACAAACTTTTTTCATCGTGGGAGTGACATAGGACGGGTCACATTCACCCTTTGTTCGCTATTTGAACCACAGTCAGCAGAGGGGGATTCACGCAAAGAACCCAAGCCTGACAAGATCAATTACAGAACACTACCGAATGCAGCTAATGCAACAAAAAGCAGGCAAAACGCGTATTCGAGAACAAGCAGCCCAACGAACGAACACGTCATTCGCGCTCACTTGCCCTTCGCAAAGGAACACGTCTGGAAACCCCAAAGAAAATGTTTTGCATAAATCCGCAGCCGCGATGCATCTTTAGTATTCGCAACACAAAACCATCACCAGCGGATCACATCAACATCAACAAACAGCTCGATGGCTGCTGAATAAAACCGAATCGTGCAAGTCAATCAAATTACTCACACTGCCTATCCCATTCCACCTTGCCCTGCTAGACCCCCCATTCCCGCAAGTTATCGACGCACACACGCCAAAGCCGTTACCGCTGACCAGAGTCTGCCTGCAAACCAATAGCTTCATCCACAGCGAGAAAAGAAGGGAACCAGAAACACAACTTGAAGCAGTTAAACAGACTCAACTGCTCGCAACATTCCCTTGGCCTTGTCCCACGTCTCGGCTTCCTCCGCATCGGGTAAGCTGCGAGCAGTGATACCGCCGCCGACAGGAATTTGCCATTGTCCATGAGCAGCAGTGATTGTTCGAATCAGAATATTGAAATCAGCATCACCCCCGCAGCTGATGTAACCAATTGAGCCGCAATAGGGACCTCGAGGATTTGGTTCCATCCGAGCAATCGTCCGCATTGCCTCAATTTTCGGTGCTCCAGTCACACTGCCTCCCGGAAAACAAACCCGAAGCAGATCAACGACGGTTTTGCCGTCCAGTAATTCTCCACTTACGACCGAGACGAGATGTTGAACAAACTCGTATTTTTCCAACTCACAAAGCTGCTGAACACGAACGCTGTCATCACGACAGACACGAGAAAGATCGTTTCGCATCAAATCAACGATCATCACATTCTCTGCGCGATCCTTCTCACTCTCGGTAAGCTCTTCAGCCAAGGCATGGTCTGTTGAATCATGCCCTGTCCGAGGTACCGTGCCTTTGATGGGCCTGGTTTCGACCAAGGAACCGCGGACCTGTAAAAAGCCCTCCGGCGAGCTACTCAAAACAGTAAAACCATCACCCCCGTAATAAGCACTGAAGGGCGCCGGATTCTTTTCACGCAGGCGAAGATACAAATCCGGCGATTTGAGGTGCTGCTGCACCAACAAACGCTGGGCCAAATTGACTTGAAATGAATCACCCTTTCGAATTGCGTTCACCACCTCAGTAATACTCTGCTGAAACTTCTCACTTGTAAAATTACTGGTCACAAAAGGATGATCAGTTGGAAATTGCTGATGCAAAGGAACTGACGCTGGGTGACGGTCAATTGATCGGTCGGCTTGTGGCAAGCCAGCCCCCATTGAGTCACCCTCCGTTGAGTCACCGCCTTTTAATTCGGAGGCTGTGGGATCGACTTGGGTTCGCTCTGCTTCCAAAACATCTGTGTCATGACTTCCAAACAACCACTGTTGAACGTAATCAGCTCGTTGCACCGCCACTGAAAGTCGCTGGCTTGGATCAGTAGCGGATAATCCTTGACTGATCAGCCACCCTTTTCCGAGCTGATGATCAAACGCGATGCTCCAGTCGTACAAACCGAGCGAGATGGCGGGAGTTGGTAGATCATTGGCCTCAGGCATTCCCACCGATTCCAACCAAGTCGCTGCTTCATAACCGATCAACCCTGCGATCCCCCCCTGAAACGAAGGCAGAGAGGGATCATGGTCATTGGGCAGTGCGTCGCACCATTGAGCGAGTACAGGCCATGGGTCGGGATCACCTGCAAATGCCACGAGTGATTTGATGGGATCAGCGGTCAAAAAGCTGTATCGCCCAATCGGCTGCCCGTGAGGATCGCGGGGGCCACGCGACACAGAGTCAAGCCACAGGCACCCGGGCAGTAGGGACAGACGCGAAAACATCTCTACCAAACAGACATCGTCTGGCAGTGGGCGAACAATCGGCAGAGATTCGTTTTGCTGGTCCATCGGCTATCCCTGCAGCTTAGCCTTTGGGCATCATTTCTCGTAGTGCCGTTTTGAGTGCCTGCGACAGTTCGTGATCGTCGGTCCAGATTTTGACAGATCGAGTGTCCGGCTGCGGCTCGATGAGAATCTGTAACCATAACGAATTTCGCGGCATCACGTCCTTAACTCGATCAGCCCATTCAATCAGAGTCCATGCCTGTTCCTGATCAAACAGTTCCTCGACTCCAAGTTCGAGAAATTCGTCTTCATCTGCCACCCGATAGGCATCCAGATGATGCAGAGTCTGATCGCCGCCATGATGTGACTGCAACAGGGTAAAGGTAGGACTGGTCACATCTGCCCGATCTACCCCAATCGCACTTGAAATCGCTTGAACCAGTGTCGTTTTCCCGGCCCCCAGTGTCCCCACCAAACCGATCGTCACCCGCCCGGGCAAACACTCAACGAGCCGGGATGCCAGTTTGTGCAAGCCATTGAGGTCCAACGATTCAATCAAGAGATCAGAACTCATCGTCTAGCATCCAACTGAAAATCACTCAATCTGGCCAGATTTGAGAGCTGTTCAACGACTGCCGCCGGACTGCCCGTCGACTCCATCACTTCGCGTTGGCGATCAGCCCAGCCATCTCCCCGGGTGATTTCCTTGACATACAGGAGGTCATCTTCACAACCAAGATCTTGAGCGACATTTCGAAGGCGATCAACCAGATCGCAGGCAATTTGCGTGACTGGTTCGACACGATAATCTCGCGCATGAACCAACTTGGCGGACATGCCATATCTCGCCGCCCGCCACTTGTTCTGCCTGACCATCATGGGATGGCAATCGAACTGATAAGTTCCCTCATCGATCTCATCACTTAATTTTTTGACCAGACACTGAATCAACGCCGTCAAACCACACACATGATCCAGATTGCCTGGCATGTCACACACACGTACCTCGACCGTCCCAAAATTATGGTGCGGCCGAACATCCCACCAGATTTCCCGAATCGTATTAATGAATCCTGTTTCGACCATGTGATTCACCAACCACACGTATTCGCTCCAGTTTCGCATCAATGTTGGCAAACCGGCAGTTGGCAATCCCTCCATCAGTTTCGATCGATGCGAATGCAACCCAGTATCTCGTGTCTGCCAATAAGGGCTACTGGCTGACAACGCCAACAATGTCGGCAAATGTTGCATGATTCGATCACAGATCATGACTGCTTTATCACCCGTATCGACCCCCACATGCACATGCAGTCCAAAGGTAATCATTCGGCGAGCCAGTTCCTGCAGCAGATGCATGAGATTGTGATACCGAGGCGTATCTGTAACGTGCTGATCCTCCCACAAACCAAAGGGATGAGTGGCCCCCCACCACAACTTCAAACCCTCCGCATCAGCTGCCTGTTCCACTTGCCTGAGTTTTGCCGACAAGTCACCCCGTGCATCTCTGACGGTATGACAAACGCCACTAATCACCTCAACACAACATTGCATCAACTCGTGCTTGACTTCATTCGCCACTTCTACGGGCAAACGTTCAATCATACGGCTGCAACCACTTTCCAATTGGAAAGTTTCGCCATGAACAATCCCAAGCTCAAGTTCCACGCCAATGGTAGGAGAGGCGTTTGGCGTGAATTCAAGTTTTGCCATCTCGATGCTCCAACAAATTGTTCATCAATACACGTCTGCGGTGTGTGTCAAAACACGTCTCGTCTTCACACCCATTCTACGAAACAAATCCACGCGGTGCGGCGTATTAAGCTGTTCAACCGACTCAGGCTTGATTGGCAGGATCGAAATAGTGAATCACCGTGGCGGCAAAAATCTGACTTCCAATCGCAAGAGCGCGCTCGTCGATATCAAATGCCGCCGTGTGTAGCGGAGCGTTACCGACTTGCTCACCACTGACCCCAAGTCGCAACATCGCCCCAGGCACATGCTCAAGGTAATAAGAAAAATCTTCGCTCCCCATGCTCGGCTGCTCAATCCACTCAACAGCTCCTGCGGAAAGTGTTTGCCCAATACTTGCAACCATCAGGTCAACCAGCTTTGCATCGTTGACAACAGCCGGAGCCGAGGCACCCAGCCTCATTTCCAGCTTGCACCCTGATTCGCGCTGTATGGCCTCACAAACATCCTCAAGAGTTTCCAGAGCTACTCGTCTACTTTCTTGATCCAGCGATCTTAATGACCCAGACAGACTGGCATTGTCAGGAATCACGTTTGCACTGTGCCCAGCGTCGATTTGCCCCACTGAAAACACCACTGTCTCGTGTGGATCTGCGGTGCGGGCAATTCGGCGAAACGCTGACTGCACCCAGTGAGTCGCCGCGTCGATTGGATCATTCGTCATCTGTGGCCGTGCTCCATGCCCACCCTTGCCATGAATCTGAAGATGAATCGTATCGCAAGCAGCAGCCAAGGTACCTTTGCGCAAACCAATGCAGCCAACCAACCGAGTGGGATCGACATGCAATGCAAGAATAGCATCCACGCCTCTCAAAGCGTGGTGATGAATCATGTGCCGGGCACCAATGGCTAGCTCTTCCGCGGGCTGCAGGATGGCCCGCACAGACACCGGCCATGGCAATTCGCCCGCAGCTTCCATGGCTGAAAGCACTTGCATGGCTCCAAACACAATGGTGGCGTGCACGTCATGTCCACAAGCGTGCATGACCCCATCGCGACGACTACGGTAATCAACCAGCTTGGAATCATGGATTGGCAATGCATCAATGTCGCCGCGGATTGCAATGCACAGCCCGTTGGCCAACTCGGTCGCAGACACAAGATCAGCAGTCAGCCCACGCCCCTCGCCGGACACATGAGTGGGTAGACCAAGTCGCTCAAAGGCGGTCACCAGATATTCAGTGGTTAGAAATTCGTGATTGGAGAGTTCTGGATACTGGTGCAGGTGGCGTCGCATTGCCACCCAATCCGGATTCAGTCGCGCCGCATGCTCACGGATGCTCGCGATCCAATCTTGTTCATGCTTCATCATTCCCATTCCCGTTCACCACATTTTTTCGGGTTCCGCCAAACCGCAAAAGCAGGGCGGGCAGAAAAACCAGGTCAGCGAATAACGCACTGCCGATGGTCAGGATTCCCATGATCGCAAAGATACGGTGATCGCGGGAATCACTCAACAGTGCTGTACTGAAACCAATGATCAAAACCACCGTGGTCATGATCAACGCCGTGCCAACTCCGACAAACGATCGCCGAATGGCCAGTCTGCGATCTTCAGTTTTACACTCTTCTTCTCGATAACGCGTCAGAAAATGGATCGTATCATCGACGGCGATTCCCAAACAAACAGTAAAAGCACAGACACTCACAATCTCGAGACTCTGACCAAACAACCAAAGCAATGTCCCTGTGATGGCAAGCGGAAACACGTTGGGGACAATCGAGATCAGTCCCAGTCGCAAAGATCGATAAACGACGGCAAGCACCATGAAGATAATCAAACTGGCAGTTCCCAGACTGATCGCCAGATCGACCACAATTTGATAAAGATTCTCCCAGCGTTCAACAGCACCACCAGTCAGTCTGATTTGAAAATCCTGGCGTTGGGATTGCAACTCTACCAACTTGAATTGAACACGTTCAAAAACAGGTCCATAAGCCGCGATACCGATATCCTGAATCCGAAAGCGAACGACAGCCCTACCTCGCTCTGGCGTGTAATAGGCACGTTTCAATGGCGGTGGCAACAGATCCAATAACGACATGCGTGTCGATGCATCACCGTCACCAGGCAGAGCATCAATAAAATCACAGATAGAAAGTGGATTCCCAACCAGTGGTTCACTCTTCAGGATGGCATCGACCTCCGACAAAACCTCGGCAATTTTTCCATCTGTCGAATCGACGTTTGCATTCCACTGCACCAAAACCTCGGCGGTCATCATGCCACCGAAACTTTCATCGACATGCTTCAACGCGATCACGGGCTCCGAGTTGGCTGCCATGCTGCTTGTCAGTTTTTCATCGGGACGCATCTGCAAGGTACAAATAGCAAGCACGAAAGTTCCAGCAATCGCAATCCAGCTGAATACCCGACAGCGCTGCAGCACATAATCAATGATCACGGATATCCTGCTAAGATTCTGATCGACAAGATTCTTGCCCACCCCTGCATGAACATTGCGACCGAGACGACTGGCACAGGCAAGAGGAATGATGGTGATCACCGAGACGAAGGTCATCAGCACACCAATCACACAGCAGTAACCAAATTCTCGGACAACCTCATGCCTCGCTGTCATGAGCGATCCAAATCCGATCGCGGTCGTCAAAGAAGTCATCCAGCACGCCAAACCGACTTCACGAATTGACTTGCGTGCCGCCTCAACCGCCGAGCCCCCATTAGCCCGATGCCTCCGGATTTGCACCATCATGTGCACTCCATCGGTAAATCCAACCATGCACAGCAAGACTGGGACAATCACCGAATTGAACGGATTGTTATCAAACCCGAGAAAATGCAGCAGACCGAGCGTCCAAAAAACCCCAAAAGCGGGAGCAAGTCCCACAATGATGACGGAGACAACCCCACGAAACAAAACAAGTGCGGTGAGTAACGCGATGGAGTAACCAATCATCTGATACTTGATTTCGTTCTTCCTCGTGCTGGTCGAGCGACTGATCGAGATCGGAACCTGGCCGGTGACCTGAAACGAAATATCGACTTCGGGAAATTCAGCGGCCGCTTCCACTGCAGCATCACGCAAGCGATCTGTGCAATCCGAATCCTGTTGAACAAAGAGCCAATCAAGATTAACCATCAACAACATCGTTCGTGCGTCGGGCGACAGCAGTTGCCCAACGACCAGCGGATTGGCCAAGGCCCGTTCCCGAGCGTCGCTCAGCCGTTCAGGTGATGCCTCGCCCTGCGGCAAAAGAGGTTGTGAAAGGCTGAAAATATTCAAAGGTGGTGCACGGTCCATCCAGACCACACTGCTCACCTGATCCAACTCCTCAAGTGAG
>CAXGRW010000248.1:0-7587 GCA_964012125.1 uncultured Rhodopirellula sp. | reverse complement strand
GGGCGACGACAATTACCAATTGGGATCGGCAGGAATTGGTCGTGCCAAACAAAACGCTGATCACGAATACATTTCTGAATTGGACGCTCTCTGGCACAATTAGCCGTATTGTCGTCAATGTTGGTGCGGCCTACGGGTCCGACACCGATCTGGCCAGAGACATTCTCGTATCTGTGGCTCAAGACCATCCGATAGTCATGGATGAGCCAAAACCAATGGCGACGTTTGAGGAATTTGCTGATAGCTACCTGAACCTTGTTCTCAGGGCTTACGTGCCCGACCTCGATAGCCGTCTGAAAACGATTACTGAACTCCATACCGAGATTGACAGGCGTTTTGCAGAAGCTGGCATCGAAATAGCGTTCCCCCAACAGGATGTCCATTTGAAAAGTAGTGTCAGTTGTCCTCAGTGTGGGGAGGACGCGGCTGTTTCATTGGTGGACGAGGTAAGATAACCACCAAAGTGATGGTCTTTGCTGAGTGATGACCGGCTGAGTGATAAACTGTCCATACTCTCGGTTGTTGGCAAGTATTTGCAAATTCATCAGGGAACCCAAGCAGCAGGAATGCAACCATCTTCTGTTAGATCGAGGAACAGGTTCAGTGCTCAGCTATCTCTACCATCCGACCACGATGATGTGGAGTATTCACTTGGTGTTTGCATTCACACTGAGTGTTCGTGTGATCATGAAACGCCCCAGTACAGGAATTGCTTTGGCATGGTTGTTGGTGATCAACGCGATTCCAATTTTTGGTGAGGTGATTTATTTGTTGATCGGTGAGAGGCGGGTCAGTTGGTCACGGCAAGAGGGGATCAAGCAACTGCGATCTGATTATTCTGAAGTGATTGAGCAGGCGGTGCATGCAGGGTTGCTCACGGTCGATTGGGAAAAACATGGTGAGTTGGCCAAGAGCATGGATCGACTTGGCTGGCAAATGGTGGGGAGCCCGACTGTATGTGGCAGCACTTATGAGCTCTTCGGAGAGACAGAGGAAATTCTTCGAAGGATCACACAAGATATCGACAACGCTAATCGAAGTGTGTTGATGGAGTTTTACATTTGGGGTACCGGTGGATTAGCTGACGAAGTTCTGGCTGCCGTGATTCGGGCCCAGAAGCGTGGAGTTCATTGTTGTCTTCTAATCGACGCGGTGGGAGCACGCCCATGGTGGAAGAGCAGCCAGCCAGCAGAATTAAAGGCGGCAGGTGTAGAATTGCGACCCGCTTTGCCTGTCGGATTATTTCGAACGCTGGTGGGCCGTACCGATCTGCGGCTGCATCGAAAAATTGTGGTGATTGACAGCGAGGTGTCATGGACAGGAAGCATGAATCTCGTCGATCCTAAATTCTTTAAACAAAACAGTGGGGTGGGCGAGTGGGTTGATGCCATGGTTCGACTCCAAGGATCCGTGGTGTCTCCATTGGCTGCCATCATGATTGGTGACTGGACTTTGGAAGGTGATGATTCTCTTTCCGAGTTGGTCAGTCGTCACCAATTGCATCTGGTGGATTCCAAGGGGGCAGCTGACATTCAAGTGATCCCCTCTGGACCCGGGGAAACGAACGACGGTCTGCTGCAAATGATCCTCACCATGATCAATGGGGCTCGCGAAGAACTCCTGCTGACAACACCTTATCTGGTGCCTGACGAATCTCTTGTGCGAGCCTTGCGTGGTGCTTCTGCGAGGGGTGTGAAGGTGCGAGTGATCGTTCCACACAAAGTGGATTCAGTCATGACACGGTATGCCAGTCGGTCCTATTACGATGATTTGCTCGATAGCGGTGTCGAGTTGTATCTGTATTCTGGGGGGTTGCTGCATACGAAATCAATTACGGTTGATGGACATGTCTCGATGTTTGGGACCGTCAACTTCGATATGCGAAGCCTCTGGCTGAATTATGAAGTTGCTTTGTTCGTCTATGACGCCGGTTTTGGCGGGGAATTGAGGGATTTGCAGCAAAGCTACCTCGAGGATTCAGAAATGGTTGATCGCGAATCATGGTCCAAAAGATCGTTTGCAAAGCGACTCTTGGAAAATGCTTTGCGGCTGGTGAGTCCGCTTCTGTAAAGCCCGAGCACAGCATCAGCCGTGCAACAATTGTCTTGATTCACGGGTTTTTCTTACTGGGCGTGTGTGACATCCTGTTCTTCGCCATCCATCTTGGTAAAGTCTCATCTTCGCCGTGCGCAGTCACGGGAATTACGGCATGCTTCGTCAGTTGAAATACAGATTGAATAGAGGAATATAAGACCATGGTGTTGCACGAAAAAGATTCGATACGTGAACAGCTAGATGACGACGTTTATGCTGCGATCGATCATGCCGTCGCTATTCCCAAGTACCGTTTTCCCTCTGAGGAACAAAATCCGAGGAACGTATACTCAATCGTCCATGACGAATTGATGCTGGATGGAAACTCCAGGCAGAATCTGGCCACTTTTTGTCAGACTTGGATGGAGCCTGAGGTCCACAAGCTGATGGATGAGTGCCTCGACAAAAATATGATTGACAAGGATGAGTATCCTCAGACTGCCGAGATCGAGGCGCGATGCGTTCATATGCTCGGTGATTTATGGAACTCACCTGCGAAAGAAAATGCAGTGGGCTGTTCAACGACTGGCTCCAGCGAAGCGGTGATGCTGGGTGGTATGGCGATGAAACGTCGCTGGGAAGCTTCTCGAAAGGCAGCGGGCAAACCAATCGACAAGCCCAACCTGATTACTGGCCCTGTGCAGGTTTGTTGGCACAAGTTTGCACGCTATTGGGACATCGAGTTGCGAGAAATTCCAATGGAGAATGATCGACTGCTGATGACACCCGAAGAAGTGCTCAAACGCTGTGACGAAAATACAATTGGTGTGGTGCCGACCTTGGGAGTCACCTTCACGTGCCAGTACGAGCCAGTGAAGGATGTGGCAGAGGCGCTGGATAAACTGGAAGCGGAAACCGGTTTGGATATTCCGATTCATGTTGATGGGGCCAGTGGAGGGTTTCTTGCACCATTCTGCTCGCCCGAACTGGAGTGGGATTTCCGACTGCCACGTGTTCGTTCGATCAATGCTTCCGGTCATAAGTTCGGACTCTCACCTCTGGGTGTTGGCTGGATCATGTGGCGTGATACTGAGGATCTTCCTGAGGAACTGGTGTTCTGGGTGAATTATCTCGGTGGCAATATGCGCGACATTGCATTGAATTTCTCGCGTCCGGGTGGTCAGGTTGTTTGCCAGTACTACAACTTCCTGAGGTTGGGCCGAGAAGGCTATCGCAAGATCCACGGAGCTTGCTATGCGACCGCGCAATTTCTGGCTGAACAGATCGGCAAGGTTGACTTGTTTGAGGTGATCTACGACGGCCAAACCCACGAGGGAATTCCAGCGCTTTGTTGGAAGTTGAAAGAGGGTGTTGATCCAGGTTTCACTCTTTATGATCTGGCCGATCGGCTTAGGGCACGGGGCTGGCAAGTACCTGCCTATTCGCTTCCCGCGGATCGCCAAGACCTCGTGATTCAACGAATTTTGGTCAGGCATGGCGTTAGCCGTGATTTGGGAGTGTTGCTCCTGAAGGACTTGATGGAAGCACTTGATCACCTCCGAAAGCATCCTGTCACGACGCCATTGTCTTCCACTGAGGCATCAGGTTTTCATCACTAGTCGCGATTCCGACAGATGCTGTAGTTGATGGTGCAGCGTTCCCTGTTCACTCGATTTTCAAAACCCTGAATCTTGAAGCCTAAGAAAGCTCAGGGCGACCTATGTCTGGAAAGTCAGGGACCGCCGCCTTTTATTACTCGCAGGGTCCATCGTTTAGACGATGGTACTCTCGCGGTCTGGAGTTCACGACACCACCGCAAACACCTGCCGCTGCCTGAGTCACTTGTGGCCGGTGCGATTTGCCGCGCCTGTGTTCGAAGCTGGCGATTGGTGGGCGATCTCAATTGGTGGATTGGGTTGGTGTTCGCATTGGGGTCATTGCTGTTCATCCTTGGGAGTGTTCAGGCCCTGTGGCCCCGACTTGTCGCGGTTGCTGTGTTTGATCCCGCCCATGTGTTTTTCGCCGGATCCGTGCCATTCACTTTGGCGGCATATTTGCAGTTCTTTCAGGCCGGTAATGCCAGTGATTTTCCCTTGGCCGTTGCCGTTGGCACGCCGCCAAAAGCCGTTCGGAAAAAATGGTTGGGTTGTCGTGCAAGCGAACTGGGGTGGTGGAGTTGTTTGTTGCAGTTGCAGGGAACACTGTGCTTCAATTTCAGCACCTACCAAGCGTTGCATCCTGGCCCAAGTTGGTTCTCTGAGGATATTTGGGTGTGGCTGCCCAACTTTGTCGGCTCCGTTCTGTTCCTGCTTTCTGGATACATGGCCTTTGCAGAAACGTGCCATGGATATTGGCGCTTTTTACCTCGTAATCTCTCGTGGTGGGCAGTATTTTGGAATTTTGGTGGGTGTGTCAGTTTTATGATGTCCGCATGTCTGGCGGTGCTTGTATCTGGTACAGAGCCTGTCCTCAGGCTGCAGTTGTCGACGTGGTTCACTCTGCTCGGTGCAGTTGGATTCTTTATCGGTTCGATTCTTTTGTTACCAGAGGCAGCCACAGAAGGTGAAAAACACTTGCTGCCAGAGGAGCCACCGGTGAAGATGGGCTAGCCTTGAAACGCTTGGTAGCTGAAGATTCAATGGGAAGCGACTAAGATGTGCTGGAGTGGTGTTCTTTGTCTGAAACAGAGTTTTGGCGGGAAATTTCAGTGAGCAATCAGAAACAGAAAAATGTAAGGCTACCAGCGACTTGGGCTGTTCCTGAGGAATTTCGCAATCGACTTGGCACGACTGTGGGGCGGCAGCGGATGATGTGTCAAGACGATCAAGTATTACTTGTGCTGCATGCGCCACCCATGCCAGATGAGGATGAGAGGCACGGTCGTTTTTTCTGGCGAAAGGCAGATGGGACATGGATCAGTGATCAGTTTGGGGAAGGCCCAGGGTCGATAATGAAGCACATAGCCCAGTACGATCAGCGACTTGGTGAGTTGGAAAAATTGGAGGATGAGGCGAAGTCCGCGGAAGACCAGTTCTTGATCCTTGAGGCGTTGTCACCACTTCATCGTGCTATTCGCAACATGCATTCGGTCATTCAGGATGTGCGAAAACGCCATCCTGAAGCCCGTGAGATTATCAACATGCGGGACCAGGCTTATGATCTTGAGCGGATGGCTGAGTTGCTCGCGACGGGGACAAAGAACTCGCTTGATTACAAGATCGCTCGCAGTGCAGAAGAACAGGCTGTCGCGAGCGATCGCATGGCCGTTTCGTCGCATCGACTCAATATGCTTGTGGCCTTCTTTTTTCCATTGGCCACCATCACGACAGTCTTTGGAATGGAGATACGTAGTGGGCTTGAGAAAATGCCGCAACCGACAACCTTCATTGCTGTGATCGGAATTGGCTTGTTGATGGGCGTCTTCCTGATGCTATTTATTCGCTTCAGAAATGATAAGTGATTCCTTGCTTGGCGTGCCGAGTAGCCAGTTCTCTCAGCCAAGCGTTGAAAGTCTTTGTATCCGTGGTTCCCTTTTTGAAGCCAATGGAATCGATGTGGTAACGGTTGTCATTGCTGATGTTCGCTCGCTGACAACCATTCACCCGGTGACCATTCGATAGAGTCGGACGCTAATCAAATCATGGCTCATGTTTTGTGACACGATTAGTTCAAGAGGGCATGTATTCAAAGCTCCATTCAAATCCACGAGCCTGCGATTTTTCAGGTTTGTGCAGCAACGGAAAAAATGGTGCATCATGGTCAGGTACAGTTTTCCTCGAAGGCGTTTCCAGCCTGAACCGGGTTCCTGAAAGTCGACAAAGTAAAAATGGCCACCCGGTCGCAAGGTGTTGAGCCAAAGGGGTAAGTGTTTTTCGAGTTCTTGGCTATTAAAGCAGTCGAGAAAAAATGCTGATACCAGCAGATCGAACTGATGGCCGAATCCCTCGAGTTCGCGAGCATCTTGTTGTCGCCAGTTGACGTTGTCACGCTGGGGGTGATTTGCAAGACGTTCTTGCTGAATCTCAAGCATCCTCTGGCTTTGATCGATACTTGTGATCTGGCATTCAGGTTGGGTTGTAAGAAGTGCCTCAAGAAGTCGTCCGTCACCATCACCCAGGACCAAGGCAGAACGACATTCTGGAATCGAAGTCAGCAAAGCTGTGCGTGCCTTCTTCAAATGGGAACCGAACATCAGCTTTTCGAGCAATTGATAACGACTCGCTAATTGGTCATAGCCATGATCGGTGTGATTACGCATGTTGGTAGTTAGCCGTGGTAAACACGCCAAGCAATAAGAGTAGCGGGCGGTAAGATGAGAGAGAGGTCCGCCAATAATTCACGAACTTTGGGAGATTGGGCACTTGGTGTGCCTCGGTCTCGCGTTTGATTTTGCTCGTGTCGTTGATTGGAGAAAATTGCGATTGCGAGGCATGAGGTGCTGCTTAGCAAGCAGTTTGAAATGAATGTGGGGAGCAACCCAAAATAAAGCATCACCAGAATGAGAGCGAACTCAAGTGCAAGTGCATATGCAATGGGAGCAAGTGTCGTGTTGCGTTGAGAGGTCCATGCGAAAAAGGTTTGAGCTGTATCGAGTCGTCGTTCCCAGTAAGCAACCGTCGCGCAGTTGATTGAAAAGAGCAAGCCCGTTACTAGCGTTGAAGCTAACAATGGAGAGGTAATTGGTTGGGCTGCCACTGGCCAGCAAACAAGACTGACGCCAAAACCAAAAATTAAACCAGCCTGAAGCTCTTTTGGTATTCGCCGCAGCGTCGAATTGTTTTTCTGCGCGTTCAGTAAATACAGAAATACTAGCAGCAAGCAGACCATGCCCCACTTGATTTGATCAGCACTGGTAAAACGCGTAATCAAGATCACGCTCAATCCGAGAGCGAGTATCCACAAGAAGCAGATAAGTGTCTGAAACTGACGATGGAAAGAATGCCTCGAGCTGTGTGGCAGTTCGCATAACAACCGACGTGAATCGAGAATTCGATCAGCGGTATAAGCGAGCCAAATAGAGATTCCGATGATCGAGCTTTCGACCAGACTGGGAAAACGATCAAAGAATTGCAGTGTGAAAACCAGTTGCCATGTCAGGCCAACCGTGACGGCATCAAGAGAGAGTAGATTGACCAGATGCCAGAGACGCATGCTTTCAGTTGTGGCCACCCGTGTTAACGCAGGCGAGTTTGTAGTGGCAACCACCGTTTTGGAATCAGGTTCTTTTATTTCAAAAAGCATGGGTTTAGGCTGATTGCCCATCACAATGTTGGTTCATTTTCAGATGAATCGAGTACCTGTTAAGTGATTGTTGGGCCAAGTTGAAGCGAACGCCGTTGGGAAACATGCTCCCCATCTTTCCCTTGTACAACCCAGAGGCTTCCGCCCCCAAAATATCTTTACCACAACTAGGAAAATGGTAGAAGAGGCCACAGTGTTGGTCGTGGTTCGCCGATCGATCGATTCCAAGCATGAGGAACAGGGCAGCTTGCTGATCGAGTGCGGAGGTTTGAGCCCGTGGTTGTGAACTTTTATTTCGCGATTTGTCGTGAT
>CAXGRW010000247.1:0-7600 GCA_964012125.1 uncultured Rhodopirellula sp. | reverse complement strand
AACGGTCGGGGGCGATTGCAGCCAGTCAAAAAGTTGGCATACGGCACAAACGTAATGGGATTCGCTGTGGTCCAGCTGTTTTCAACCCGCAAAATCACACCATCGGCAGTGCGATCAGCCTTCGGTAAATCTTGCCAGTGTTGACGATCACACGCACACGGTTGCTGATTCGAGCAAGGTAACGTCCAGCGAGACTGACGGGCATATTTTGTTAGCTCGGTTCGTCTCGGTTGTGATCACGAATGTAGGCATATCCCGTTTCGATATAGCCGCTGTGTGCCTCGATGAACCCTGCGGTTCCGGATTCCTGTGCCGATTGATTGCCGCTGCCGAATGCCTGACTGTTTTAGTGTTCGAACACGGTAAAGAAGGTGGCATCGCCGTTTGACCAGCCAACTAAGTTGCTGTGGCATGTCAGTAAATTGAATGCAGCACCGATCACAGTATTTTCTGTCCAAGTCTCGTTTTGAAAACGATAGGGGGATCAGGCCAACTGTGAACGGCAACTCAAGCGGTGAGCTTTGGCCTGTGAGACCACTGTAATTCGAGCCCTGGTTCCTTCGAGGTAGCCGGTATAGGGCGTGATGTCGATTTCCTGTCGGCACTGCAGTGCTCCACGCACCGCTTTCAGTTTTGTGAGTCGGCCGTTGTGATCAATGTGGGCGATCGAGTTAGGTCAAGTACTTGCGGCGAAGTGATCTAAAGCGAGCAGCATCGCGCGAGTTGCCTCAAGTCATTGTGCTGCGTTTTGGACAGCAATGTCGCCACCATGCAGGGCGCCGGAGAAGATAGGCAGAATCAAGACTCAGCTTTTTGCTGGGACGCGGTGGCTTGTTGCGTCTGCATCTTTTCGCGGACGGTGGTAAGCATCATTTGCAGAACCGCTTCGAACGTGAGTCCATCACTGTGAATGATGCGTGCGTCGTCGGCTGGTCGAAGCGATCCCTGCGGCCGTTCACGATCTTCGGCATCTCGGCGATTCTGTGCTTCAAGAATCTGTTCCAAGGGAATTGGACGCCCTAGTTCTGCCAGTTGTTGGTGACGCCTTTGAGCGCGTTCGGCAGGCGATGCAGTGAGGAAAATTTTGCATTCAGCGTGGGGGAACACGTCGGTGCCCTGATCCCGGCCCTCAGTCACGATATTCTGACTCTCTGCAATGCGTCGCTGCTGTTTCGATAATGCTTCTCGAATCTCTGTGACGTCGGCAACATGTTTGATTGAATCGGTGACGATTGGGGAGCGTATTTCTTGCGTCACGTCGTCATCATTGAGCAGAAGCCTCTCATCTTTCCACTCAATGGTGGATGTTTGTGCATATGAGATCAGCAGCGTTTTGTCTGAGAACTCGATTTGTTTACGGATAGCTCCCAAGGTGATTGCCCGATACATGGCACCTGTATCAAGAAAACTGAAGCCAAGGGTATCCGCAAGTTGTCGCGCGATCGTACTTTTGCCAGCACCCGCCGGGCCATCGATGGTCACAATCATTTTGTTGGCTTCGAGCGAGAAGATTCCTGAATCAATTCGTCGATGTTTTTTGACAGGTCTCGCAATGCCCGGTCAATCGACTCCCGTGAGGCAGGAGCATCCACAATATTTGTGGTTGAATCAAGATGGGAAGCGTGGGTTTCGGTGGCTAATGACGCGGTACGGAATCTCTTAACGTAAAACTGATCTGTCAAAAACGTCAGCGTTTCCTTGATCTTCTCTGTTTGTGTTCGTGTTGCCAATTCAAAGGGGCGTGAGTCAAACTCAGCGAGTACTTCCGCTGGAGTTTGTGAGGCACCACGTGTGATGTCGATACGGAACAACTGGTCAAGCGTGCGAGCGTAAAAGTCGATGGAGGGACGCATGATTTTGCGTTCCCGCTTATTCTGAATCCGTCGCTTGATCCATTTGGGCAACGGTACCCGAAATAAAACCACGGCTAGCAACGTCAGAATGAAGCCAAAGATGGCGGCTGGAACAGAAAACATGCTGGTGGTGCTGCCATTCTCAGACAGCAAGGAGCCGTTACGTGCCTTTTGCAAGGTGGTGCTAAGCCAAGTCACAAATCTGTCATAGGAACTGTTCATCGGTGTGATGCCGCGGCCTATCAATGACGTTTCCTGCCGAGTTCGGTCCATATCGACAACGTAGTCGTCCCATGCGTTTTGCGCTACGTCGAGAACCTGCGTGACGCGACTGGTTTGGCTGGTGCTCGCGGTGGACGAAGGCGTTGGGTCGAGTCGCAGCCAGTATTGCTTGGAATCCGGTTGTCCGAAAATGTTGCGGTTGGGATCCAGTTGTTCACGATCAATGAGCGCCTCAACCCACGCATGGGCGTGTAATTGTCGGGCGACGTACTGTTGGGAGATGTCGTTGTACTCGTCGGTCTTATAGCCCACGACAATCCGAGCCGGAATTCCCTGGCTGCGTAGCATCATGACCAATGCGGCGGCAAAGTACTGGCAGTGCCCACGCTTATCTACCGACAGAAACTGCTCGAGCGGATCAAGCCCAGGTACGGATTTTGCATTCAGATCAAGGGTGTACGAAAAGTCAGGGGACAAGGCGAGATAACGCTCGAGGTTCTTTGCGATCGCGTAGTCGGTGAGCTTTGGATTGTTGGCTCGGTTGCTATACGGGCTGGATAGCAAAGCTGCGCTCGGGATCGCGTCAATGTCGTAATCGAGCAGGATCGACTCGTACTCCTCGATCTGACTCTCTGTCAGTGCTGGTTCGTCCGAAGCACGGCTGATCCGCCGCGGTTGCAACGCTGAGTCACCGATCGCAAAGCGAGCAATCAAATCGGTTTGAAGGCCGTCTTTGAAAGCATGACTGGCAAATTCGTAGTGGATCCGTGGGTACTGCTTGAGGAGAGCGTCGAACTTCCGAATCAAGGTCCAGCGATCGGGCAGATGTGCAACTTTCCGATTGAAACCCACTCGGTGGTAGGGGGCGGGAGCGAACAACGATGGTGATCGCATATCACTGCAGGTAATATCGAAATCAGTGACGTCGTAGAAGTTGGTATCGGATGCTCTGGTTGGATTCCATCCGGAGGGTAGCGGTTGCCCACTTGCCAGGCGGCCCATGGGGACCGCTTTCCAGTAGGCTGAGTTCACGCCGCGTCGACTCGGCAGAACGTCGTAACGTTCCAGCACTCTTCCGCGAAAGTACAAGTCTCCCACAATTTTGTACGGCTTGCCCGTTTTGGTGTTGGTGATCTTGGTTCTTAATGCAATCGCCGGGTTTTGTTGCATCTTGCCAATCTGCTTCAGATTCACTTGGTCGTTGAATCCAACCAGTGCATTTCCCCGGGAAGTATCGCGTGATGCGTTGGTTGTGCGCGGCAAGAGGTAGAAAAAAACAGCCGCCAATAAAAGCACCGAGGGTCCTACACTTAGAATGGCCACCACAGGCAGGCGTCCTGCGGATCCCGCCAATGACTTTGCGGCATCTTGCGATGTGATCGTGATGCTCTTCTCAGTTACTGGAGTCTGTTTACCTTTCGGCTGTGAATGGTCTGCGATCGGGCCTTCAAGATTACTGAGCCCCTCGGATGCAGAGACCACTGCCAGCAGAGACAGTGTGAAGGCTGCTATCAGGCAAAGCGGAACCATCAAAATTCCGAAACCAATGGTGTTTCCAAAGACAGCAGCAACAATCAGGTCCAGCAGACAGAAGACCCCCAGTTGTTCAAAGATACGCCGGTTCTTTTTCTGCAGCATCAAAATAGCCTGAACCAACACTAATAGCTCGGCGACAGCTGCCAAAGTCGTATCAGTATTGGCAGCAACCTCGCCGCTAGTCGATTTCAGCGGAAGCAGGATATCGGCGGTACAGTAGACCGCAGTTACCGCCATCGCTGCGTAAGCGATAATCGGTGGAAGTGAAAACAGCCTTAGCCAGTCGACGAAAATGTAACCAAAGATGGCGAAAAAGACGGCGATGATGGGTGTGGTGTGATTCTCACTGCACAAGACAAGCACTAACCCGCCCAAGCCCGTCAGCAGAGCAAAGTACAGTTTCAGCCGCTCATAGATTTTGTGATTGTCATTTTGCGACGCCAGCGGAAATGATGATGTAGTGTCACTCATGAATCACGTTGCTCCGTCGCGTCGGTAAACGTGTCGCGGTCCCCGGGGGCAGAGTTTGGATCAACGCTTGATGTTTGCGTGACGCTCTCTGCGGATGACGGTTCAAGCTCAATGGACGCCTGGTTCGGTTGGGTCCGTGTGGGTTGCTTCGTTGAGATTGACGTTTCTTTGCGAGGTGACGCAACCCATTGTTCGAGTTCACGGCTGCTGACATTGATCCAGCGGAAGCTACCTGTTCGCATCCATGGCTCACAACATCTGCGCAAAGTATCGTTGTCAGCGCAGGCTTCTTCCAGCGACCGAGGACTGATAATTAATAAATCCTGCCCACGTCCAACGATTTGGGTAGACTTCGCAATGGCTTCTTGCACGTCTGGCTGTGATGAGTGCTTCAGTTCGGACAGTAGTTCCAGCATGCGACGTTTTCCGGCGGTTGATCCTCCGCCAATCACTGCACTGGATTCCGTACCGGCACACGCAAGTACCATTCGATTGGAAGGTGACGATGACAGATGAGTCAAGAAAGTGGCTGACAGACTGATTGCCAATTCGACGTGCTCGTCCGCCTCCGGATCGCTGCAAAACGCATCGACCAAAATGCAGGTGTCGAATCTTCGTTGCTGCTCAAATTGGCGTACTGCTGGTTCACCCAGTCGAGCGGTAGTACGCCAGTGGATCCACTTGCGACTGTCGCCCGTCTGCCACTCTCGCAGTCCAAAGAAATCTCCTTCCACTGATCCACTCTGGCGTGCAGTGGTTGATTCACCACCGCTGCGGCTTGCCAGCCGAGTTTGCCAACGTCTTCGAAGTTTCAAGAGGGACGGAAAGACATGCAGTTCTGCGGTGGCATCACTGTATTGACGTGAACTGAACAACGAAAAGGGGAATGTTGTCATCAACGCGATCGGGCCGAATCGATAACGACCACGCTTGGTGAATAAGCAATCGCAGTAACTGATCAGCGTTTGCTCGGGATTCAGCCTTCCGACACCACTGATGGCTACGCTCTTGGCATTGCCCGAGAGTGATTCGATTTCGTCTTCAACGCGTAACGTCCAGATGGCGATCAAGCGGCTGACGTTTGTAAAGCGATAACGCACCCGAAATGGTTTGCCAGCGAACGCCTCACGCGGAAAACGGCGACGAATGCCTACGCACTCAGCGGACTTGCGGGACCAACGCCATTGCATCACCAAAGCACCAAAAATCAAGCCGGCCAAGATCAACAGCAGGTTTGAAGTGCGATAGGCACCCCCGAGCATCGCGAATGCACCAACGAACAGGAAGTGGAACCCCAGCTTCGTGAGGCGATGTTTCCTTTGCGTGTCGCTCTGGGGTGTCGAGGGCAAACACTGCTCCTTAGGTGTTCAAATGGGGGTGGGCGATCTAAGACTGAAATGACAATCACCGAACGCCGTCACTGCAGATTAAATGGGGACTGGAATTTGTTGGATGACGTCAGATAGCTCGGACTCGACTTCACTTCGGTTCGCGCCTTGGAAGATGCCTCGAGGCAAAACGCGGTGTGCAAGGCAGGGAATTGTAAGCACCTTTACGTCATCGGGGGTCACATAGTCGCGTCCTTCAGTGATCGCGAGAGCTTGGCATCCACGATAAAAACTAAGGGCCCCGCGAGTACTGACGCCCACTTGGAATCCTTCATGTTGCCGTGTTGCTTCTACAATATTCAGCAGGTAGTCAACCAAAGTCTCATCAAAGTTGACCTCGCGAGCCGTCTGTTGGGCTGCCAGTAACGCGTCAGTGGTGACCACGGGCTTCAGTTGATCAACAGGTTCCCCGTTGCGGTGTGTCTGCAGTACAGTCCGTTCGATCTCGCGTTTGGGATATCCAATGGAAGTCCTCAGCAGAAAACGATCCAGTTGACTTTCAGGCAGTGTGTACGTGCCTTCGTACTCAAATGGATTTTGTGTGGCTACAACAATGAACGGTTGGGGCAATTCGTGAGTGGCACCGTCGACAGAGACACGTCCCTCACTCATCGCTTCGAGTAGCGCAGACTGGGTGCGGGGCGGAGCACGGTTGACTTCATCTGCCAAAACCACGTTCGCAAATATCGGACCCGGGCTGAATTCAAACTCGCGGGTGTCGCTGCGGTAAATCACACTGCCCGTGATGTCGCTGGGGAGAAGGTCCGGAGTGAACTGCAGCCTGGCAAAGTAACCTTCAATACTTTGCGACATCGCTTTGGCGGCTAGCGTCTTACCAACACCTGGGACGTCCTCGAGCAACACATGTTCGCCTGCGAGTAAACAGGTCACTAACAATTGAACGATTTCCGGTTTGCCAAGCACCACACTCTCAATATTACTTTGCAGCAAACGTGAGGTTTCAAACGCATCCTGCGACATGATCAAATCGAGCCTGTTCGAGAGGTGGAGGAGTCAGTGAAATGAGGAACATAGCTAACGACGCACAATCACGATGCTTGCTGCCGCTGTTCATATCGTATCGAGTGCAGGACGCTGGTTCTATCGGGGGATAGCCTTGGCTTCGAGGTCGGAGGACGAATGCACCTCGCTAAACCAATCTTAAAAACGACCGCCGAATAAAGTTGTGCCACTACATATTATCAATGTTTTTCGCCATTCACTCGTTTTTGTGCATGTCGCACACATTCTGGGCGGAAAAATTGGCAATGGAGTTACCCCAACTCCGCCGCCCGGTGGCTGTGTTCGGGCAAGAGTTGGGCCTATCACGCAGGTCAGGCGAGCAAATATCCCCGAGTGGCAGGCGAGTCTCTGGAGCAATGCTTTGTCTTGTAGGCAGCGTGTGTGGTCAGCGGATTTGATCCTTCAATCCGATCCGCGTTTTTTGCCTGCTCGTTTGTGACTGACATTTGCCCACGAATAGCAGCCCGCTAGTGACTTCGATGCCGCAGTGGTGGATCACTTTCGGATCAGTTGTGAGGCGGCAGTTCGCGTGGGAACGACATCGTGTACCTGATGTCGTTTGTTCATTGATGCTGTCTGTCCATTGATGCCGTGTGCCTGAATTGCGGCAGGCTGCATGGAGTCTGAGCCCGAGCACAGCAGCCCGAGCACAGGAGACAACCTTCAGTCGTGTTCAACGACGGAATTTGAGCCACCTTCGCATCAGCCCGGCAACGCGCGGCGTCAGACGGGTGCGATTGAATTGGTCCCCCAGTTTCCTCAATGCCTCGGCGTGGGTTGGATACGGGTGAATCGTGCTAGCGATCCCTTTCAGCCCAATACCATTTTTCATGGCGACGGTGATTTCGCTAATCAGATCGCCTGCGTGGGGTGACACGATGGTTGCCCCAAGGATTGTGTCTTTGCCCCGCGGAACAATCACACGAACGAATCCCTCGGTTTCACTTTCAAGGATCGAGCGGTCGACGTCCGAAAAACGTACTTCATAAGAATCGGTGCGGATGTTTCGCGTTTCAGCTTCGTGGGGGTACATGCCCACATGCGCGACTTCTGGCGAGGTGTAGGTTGCCCAGGGAATCAACAGCGAGCTGACTTTCTGTTGTCCAA
>CAXGRW010000246.1:0-7618 GCA_964012125.1 uncultured Rhodopirellula sp. | reverse complement strand
CACCTCGGCCGTGCCACCGAATGACCGGGGTACAGTTTAACTCACTGCGGCTCCACTCGCATCCATCTATTTAACGACAGCAGAATAGCCTGAATCGTGCATTATTCGCCTGTCTGGAGCGACTCGATTCAGATCTACAAGTCCTGTGATTTGGAAGATCATCCGCCGATGCCAGAATGCATACCATTCCGTCCTCAACTGGAACCTCGATCGACTTGGGAGCATCCTCACCTGGCGAGCGACCTCCCTCCACTTTCGAACCCTCCGTGCATGGCAAGGCAGCATGTCACCAAAACATTTGCAGACCGAGAAAATGTTTTGCAACTGGGCGTAAAACTGAACTTGGCAGTTTCTATGACGCCCCAATCCCACGACTTGTCAGCACAACAGCCGTGAGCGCTTCGCAGCTTGTGCTGCTTCCCAAAAACCACCTTGCCACAGCAATTCATCTACTGAAATCAGCCGACAAACCGAAATCAAGCCGCGACAAAATCTGGCTATCACACAAGCGGTCAGGTTTTATTCCAAAGACATCGACTGACGCGTTAGGGATGCATGAAAGTCCAGATACACCTTCCTGACCGCATCTCGATTTTGGTCAAGATCCTCTACTTTCCATCCAGACGTTGAAATCCTAGGTAAAAAGTAAACATTGACGATGCCAGAATCTGACACCAGATTCATGCCTGCGTCCAGCGCTCTCGGTATGTGAACATAGATCGGACAAATATCAACTTGCAAATTCGTCGCCAAGTGAAACGCCCCACGATTGAAGTGACCGATTTCTCCAGAACAAATCCGTCCACCCTCGGGGGACAAATAAACCGAGTCCCCCGTCTTCCTCAGCGTATTTTCGGCTCTCTGAAAAATACGACGACGCTGGTCTGCAAACTTGTAAGGAACCGTCCAGAACACACCAATCAAATAACCAATCAACCCGAAAGGCAGCACTCTTCGCAAGAATCCACTCAGAAAATAACGGGCTCGTGGTAACGCTAGTGCGGTAACTACAAAAATGTCCAATGTCGCCGTGTGATTGGAAATATAAACCACTTGGGTTTCCGGAAGAGGCTCGGCATGGTGCTCAACAATCTGAATACCACTAAACCAGACCGCCACTCTTGCCATCCTGCTGGCAATCCCTTCGCTGCAAAACCGCCGCGTCTGAAACAGCGTTAACACTGCAACCAACAGCATGATCGCAGCGGCCAGCAACAGCAGCACCGTCCCGATGATGGCGACGACCAACTTGCGAAATGTCCACGATGATCGCTTGTCCACGGCTACAGCTTCTTGAGGCTGCTCATTTTCACCCATCAACATGCCCCCGACCTGATGTGAACAGATAAATCCCATACAACGAAGGCGATAAACCGATTACCGCTCAATACGCCGGAAGCCTGTCCTCGACACTCGAATAAATAGAATCAACTCTGCCGACCCCGAACTACCGTTCAGGAGATCGTGCAACAGCTCGTTCAGCCTGTAATTTACACAACTCACAACTAATCTGGAACGATCGGTGCGGTCGCATTCTGTTGCTTGACGGACACATTTACCACATCACAAAATCGCACGAGACGATTGGATGACTCGTCCCACAATTTCAGACGAAGCGTACTGAAACTGGATGCCAAAGTGATCACGGGAACCTGTTGGAACACGGGTAACGCGTTGTGGCATTTTTCCAGATGGTAATTCGGGATACGTGGAAACAAATGATGAACATGGTGAAATCCAATATTACCAGTGCACCACTGCAGCAGCCCGGGCAGCTTGTAGTAGGAACTCCCATGCAAAGCAGCATCTGTAAAGTCCCAGTTTTCACTCCGTGTCCACAAAACCGTTTCGAACTGGTGCTGAACATAGAAAAGCCAAAACCCCGCTCCCCCTGCCACCGCAACCACAATGGTTTGAATGAACAGAAACGGGCCAACACCGAACGCGCGCATCATCAGCGCAACATAGACCACTACAGCAAGATTCATAATCCAAATTGACTGTTTGAGCTGTCGACAAGACGAACGCATGGGAAACCGCTGAAGCACCATGAAGAATAAAGCGGGGACCACTCCAAACAAGAAGAGCGGATTCCGCATCAAGCGGTACAGCATTTGTTTCCAAAGGGGTGCGTCCAAAAATTCATTCACTGTCATCGTCCAAACTTCCCCAGGGCCACGTCCATCAAGGTTACCGGATTTAGCGTGATGATCGGCGTGATCCCGATGCCATTGTCGATACGGTGTGAAGACCAACAGGCCACAAAAAAAGCCAACCCAATGATTCGCTCGCATTGAGCGAAAGAAAACACCATGCCCACAGTCATGGAAGATGATAAAAATCCGAATCAGCACAACACCTGCCAGTAAAGCGAGCAGCGACACGAGCCACCACGACACCTCCAGAAGGCTATGCATCAGCGTCCACAAGCCGATGAACAAAATCATTGAGTTCAGTAACTGCCAGCTCGCTCTGAGATTCGACGGTGTCTCGAACGCCTTCGCTTGCTGCCGCAGTTCAGTTGGATCAACCTGATACCCGTATGCTAGTGTTCTGTTTCCGGACATCAACAAATTCCAAATTCAAACATAATCCAACTTCCTTACTGCATCGATAAACCTCTCGAAGCTTCAAGGCAAACGGCAAGCCACCCCACGCGGTCGTCAGAAGTCAGCTTCTTGGCCAGTTCCGCCACGAAATCCATCAAACACAAGGCCGCTCGCCATAGCAAAACACACGTGGCCAATCATGTCCACCGAATCGTCAATTACCCCAAAGCCAAATCGCACATCAATTCATGGATCATTTGCCCGATCATCGACAAACAGTTTACGGCATCGCAGAAGTAATAAGCTACAGCGAACGAAAAGTTTGCACCTCATCGACGCAAAAAAGAAAACCATTCTTCTTTGAACGCCACAGTGGCTCCGACCCTTGTTTCTGACAATTAGGTTCCTGCCGCTTTCAGGACTAACATCCAGCCAATAACGATGGATGATCAATCACAAATCCCTCAAACCTTTGGTACCAATCGAAAAGACAAATCCCACGACTTCCATAACGAAGGCTGCACCACCGATTGGAAAACGCTACATTCATCACACTCTGGCACGTGCTCATCTACAAACCCATTCGATCTGAAGAACGCCCCATCACCAAAGTGGTGTGAACAACACCTCTTATCGACCGACTTTCAATCTTCCTCCTACCTCGCTACTCCCGCACTGTTGGCAGTCATGCTTCAGCGTATTCGTCAGTTTCTTGGATTCATCACGTATTACGCTAGCTTCTGCTACTACCTGTTGCTATTGCCGCTATTGGATCCGTGGGAAACCAACGCGAGATTCCAGAGACGGCTGAAGAAGACAGCAAGGATATCAATGCGCATGTTTGGTGTGCGGGTAAAGCTGCAGGGGTTCGAGAATCTCCAGAACGACACCAACACGATCATCATTGCGAATCACTCATCCTGGTTTGATCAAATTGCTTTGATCGACAGCCTTGATATCCCACTAGCGTTTGTTGCAAACGCCAAATATTTCAAGTACCCCGGCTTGAACCGTGTTTTGCGAAAGATGGGTAGCGTGCCAGTTCTTGATCGTGACATTAACAAAAGCCTCAATGCCAGCAGAGAAACGCTTGAGTCTGGCAAGTGGCTGGTCATCTATCCCGAAGGCACGCGTTCAACCTCCCTGCTACCATTCCGTCGTGGTGCAGCCTTACTCGCACAACAAACCGGCGTTCCCCTGCAACCGATATTGATTCATGGAGCGGAAGAGGTTCTACCACGCAAAAAGAGCCTGCTTTATGTCCGTCCCGGCGTTATCACCTTGACGATCCTGCCAGCGATCCCAAAGCCAGAAACGATATCAACCAAGTTGTGCATGCAACAAATCCAAAGTTGCTTTATCGACCCAAAACCCGAACACCAAACGAAAGCTGTCAAGCCAGCAAACCAACGCTTTGACGACCAAACACCAGTTCCCCGGCAGGTTGCCGCAAGCTCAAATGCAGAACATAGCCTCCACGCCTGTCATGGCCAGCTCAGGTCTCATCAAACGACAGCAATCTTTTCAACTGACCTACCACGCGACAATGCCTGGGATGCCACGGATGTCCATCACCCTGAAAACATCAGCGTCACCAAAGACATGCAACCTGACAACCAAAACCACTTATCGCGAAACGCTAAAACAGCGGCTACTCTCGACGACGAGTACCCAGTTGACATCAGCACGCTGCAACCGAGTAACGGTCTTGGAATTTTGTATTTTGCCTGTGCCAGCCTGCTCACGACCGTTTCGATCACCCTGAGTCTTTCATCAAACACCTGGTTTTGGCTGCTCGGCCAACTACTTCTATCGATCACTTTCATCCAATGGTTCGCTATCCTGCATGAAGCGGGGCACAAGACGATGTTCCGGTCCCGATGGCTGAATCGATGGATCTGTTATATCGCCGGCTTCTTCGCCTTGATCCCTGGCGACTGTTGGCGTCTCGTTCACGCCAAGCATCATTACTGGACTGGCTGGCAAGATCTTGATGTGACCACCGAAACATTGGTCCCCCGCCAACTTCGTGGCGTCGAACGTCTTGTAATCAATGTCTGCTGGCGACTGTGGATACCTCTGTTTGCATCTCTGTACCGATGGAACAATTATTGGAATCTGCCACGTCTGAGAAGAATATTCCAACGCCCCCGGCAAAAACGACTGGTAACGATCAACATTTTGGCATACCTGTTAGCCTACATGGCAATCACGATGGCGGTGGGAGCATTCACGATGCTCACCACGTTCGGACTGGGGTTGCTCATCAGCCTCTCCTTACAAGACCTGCTGATCCTGAGCCAGCACACCCACATCCCCATGAAACTATCTGAAGGCGATTCAGTTCGGCCCTTCACGCCAAAACAACAGGAGGCATTCACGCGTTCTTTGATATTTCCAACGTGGTTCGCTCGTCTCATTCTGCTGAATTTCGACGCCCACGGCTTGCATCACATGTTGCCACGAATTCCTGGCTACCACCTGCACCAACTTCAAGCTCGCGAGACGTTGAACTGTATAAGTTGGTGGAGATGGATACTAGCAGCCAAGGCTGTCCCCGGTGAAATTCTGCTGTTCCAGAATCAGGACGATACTGGATTCCACTTTTGACACACCACTTGCTCGGCTTGCACCAGATGCCAGACCCGCTTCACTGTACCGTTTTTCTTTTCACGTCACTTCTGCTGGCAGGCGTTGGCCAAACGTTCTGGATGCGCACTGCATTTTCCCACCGATTCAATGGGGCTATCGACCGCGGGCATACATTCAAGAACAAACCGATCTTTGGCGAAAACAAGACTTGGCGGGGCTTTGTTTTCATGATCCCAGCCACCGGCATGTGTTTTCTCTTCGTGTACGCTGCCATGCGCATGGTGCTAGCAGAGCAACTACATTTATGGCAAATCACGCTTGCAGCGTATTTTCTGCTTGGCTGCTGGACCGGACTGGGCTTCATGCTTGTCGAACTACCCAACTCATTTGCCAAACGCCAACTCAATATTGCTCCGGGCGCACCGGCCAAAAGTCAGCAAGCCCGCAGCATCTGTTTTACCGTCGATCAAATTGACTCAATCGCGGGCGGTCTGCTTGCAATCTGGATCTTTGTTCCAATACCGCTGAGTGCAGCAGTGAGTCTGCTAATCCTAGGTGGTCTTGCGCATTACGTTTTCAATGTTGTGCTCAAACATCTGGGTCTCAGGACGCGAGCCGCGTAAAGGCGAGAATGAAATCGATGCATACAGCACAACGAAGACCACCGTCAGGCTCTAACGCCGGTCGTTGCATCACGCCCTTACATGATGTCACGAACGCCACCGAGCATGGAGAAAAAGCATGCAGACTTGGTGAAATGACGCGTCTTGGCCACCCTGTGCCAAAAGGAATTGTGATCAGTGGCAACTTCTTCATTGAAACACTGCGTCAGGATGACACACAAAATTTCATTAATGCAAGAGTTCGTGACTTGGTCGTCGAGAACTTGACGGGAATCGCTGACGCTTCCTGTGACATCGAAGCACGCATTATGGAAATAGAACTTCCTGAGGCTTTCAGGGAACACCTCAGCGAAATGGCTTCACCGCTGCTCAAGCAGGGTCCGGTTGCCGTGCGTAGTTCTGCCTGCGGCGAGGACTCTGACGATGCAGCCTTTGCCGGCCAACTTGATACATTTCTCGGCATCAGCACATTGGAAGACCTCGGCAATGCTGTATTGCGATGTTGGGCATCTTATTGGTCCCACCGAGCTTTAGCCTATCAATTGGCTCGCAAAGTACAACTACGATCCATGGGGGTCATCATTCAGAAACAGGTTCATGCACGTTACTCCGGTGTCTTGTTCACTCGCAATGTCCAATCACCCACCCAAGACCAACTGGTACTGGAGTACTGCGAAGGCTTGGGCGAACAATTGGTTTCTGGTGAAATTACCCCGTCAAGCTTGGTGCTGGCCCCAAATGGCGAGATAGTCCACGAAACCAGCGGTACAGCCGAATCTACGACGCAACACAAAACATCGCACAGCGATTCCAACTTGAATGACAAGGACCAGGTCGTTACCCAAGCAACCAACGCAGGTCAGTCACCACACTTACCCATTTCCCTTATCCGGCACTTGGCCCAAACCGGACGTCAACTTGAACGACAATTTGATCATCCACAGGACATTGAATGGAGCGTGGATCAAGCAAACGTGATCCGAATTCTTCAAAGCCGCCCAATCACAACCATGGAGAAACCCGCACCGTGCGTGGTGTGGTCCAACGCCAATGTGAACGAAAACTTCCCGGAGCCGATCTGCCCGCTGCTGTACTCGATAGCATCTTGCGGATACTACCACTACTTTCGGAACATGGCCATTTCTTTTGGCGTAGCGAAAGCTCGCATTGAATCAATGGAGTATCCCTTACGGAATATCATCGGCACGCACGCCGGACGCATGTACTACAACCTATCCAACATTCACGCTGTGCTGCGGGCCGTGCCATTCGGTGAATTTCTTGCAGAATCATTCAATCAATTTGTCGGTTCAGAATCAACGGCCAAGAATCATGACAGCCCGTCGTGGAAATCACTTTCACGAGGCAAGTTTTCTGAATTCAGGGAAACACTTTTTATTGCACGCAAAGCTTCGAAACGCTTTCGGAAATTGGAGCGTGGAGTAACGCAATTCGAATTGACGATCGATACATTTGCTAGAGACGCCGAACCGGAACGACTTCCGAACTTGGATCTTCAGGAGCTACTGATCCTTTGGCGACGATTCATTTCGATCCGCAGCAACTGGACGGACGCCGCCATGGCAGATGCGGCCAGCATGATCTACTACCGCCTGACCGGAAGCTTTCTGGCCAAAGAATTCACAAGTGATGACGACCGCGCCATGGTCAACCGTTTGCTGTCGGGTCTGTGTGACATTGTCAGTGGACTACCTACCGAAAAGCTGTGGGACATCTCACGATCAATCCGCAGTAATGCAGCGTTGACTGAAGCATTTGCGAAAGAATCACCAGAACGATTATGGCAACGCATTGAAACAGACGATTCGTTCAAGGAAATTGCAGACGAGCTGA
>CAXGRW010000245.1:0-7638 GCA_964012125.1 uncultured Rhodopirellula sp. | reverse complement strand
TTCGCTACCAGAGTTCGCTACCAGAGTTCGCTACCAGAGTTCGCTACCAGAGTTCGCTACCAGAGTTCTTTGCGTAGCCGCATCAGGTCAGGATAGGCTTCATCCTGGTCGCCGTACTGTTGTTTGAGTTCCTGAAGTCGATTTTTCAGCAGGCGGACAACCGATGCGTATTCCGGTTTGTCATAAACATTGTTGGTTTCCTGCGGATCAAGCTTGAGGTCATAAAGTTCCCAGCCAGCGGTTGAGGGTGGGAACTCACCTCTTCCCAAGCTGGCATCCAGTGGTAATCCATAAAAGAACACCAATTTGTACCGATCGTTGCGAACTCCGTAGTGCCCGGGAATATTGTGATGAGCCAGATGCATCCAGTAACGATAGTAGATGGCATCACGCCACTGCTGCGGTGTTTGGCCCGCGAGGATAGGGCGTAGGCTGGTTCCTTGCATCTTGTTGATTTCGGGTGCATCACTGGCCTGGGCGAAGTCGAGGAATGTCTGCGCGAAATCGAGATTGGAACAGAGTTGTGCGTCATTGACCGCGCCAGCAGGAATCACACCCGGCAGTCGGGCGAGAAATGGCATCTGCAAACATTCTTCATAAATCCAACGCTTGTCAAAGTAGTCATGTTCACCAAGAAACATTCCCTGATCGGCGGTGTAGATCACCAGTGTGTTTTCAGCGAGCCCGGTTCTATCCAGGTAGTCGAGAACACGTCCGACGTTTTCGTCGACCGCTTTGACACAGCCGAGGTAATCATGCAGATATTTCTGGTACGCCGCTTTGCCTTTTTCCTTCTCGGTCATTCCGGAAAGATCGATTGAACCGGCAGGCCAATCGGCTTTTTGCACATCAGCGACCATCGTTCGGCGGGGGTGCAGTCTGCTTGTGATGGAGGTTCCCATATCTCTGGTGGCAGATGAACGGTGCGAGAAATCTTCCCAAAGAGTTTCCGGCTCAGGGATATCCACATCTGCAAGATATTTTTTGTGCCGATCTGCTGGTTCCCACTTGCCATGCGGAGCCTTGTGGTGCAGCATCATGAAGAATGGTTTTTGGTCATCCCGTTGGTCGAGCCATTCCAATGCAAAGTCAGTGACAAGGTCTGTGTAATAGCCCTTTGTGCGATTTGCCGTTTTCTTGACGCGTGATGAATAGGCGACACCGTCGGTCGAGGTGATGAAGATCGGGTTGTGGTAAAGACCCTGGCCCGGCCCCACCTTCCAGTAGTCAAATCCCCACGGTGCGGAACGAAGATGCCATTTGCCAACGAGTGCCGTCTGGTAGCCGGATTGCCGAAGTAGTTCGGCAACATTGGGAATGCCTTTGTCGGGACCTGGGAAGGCATCAACCAGCGTCTTCACACCGTTGACGTGTGAATGCTGACCCGAAAGGATCACTGCACGACTGGGTGTGCAGATTGAGTTCGTGACAAAACACTTGTTCAGTCGCATTCCCTCTTTGGCAAGTCGATCAATGTTGGGAGTTGGTGCGACTGCGGAGAGTCTGCCGCCATAGGCACTGATCGCATTGCATGCGTGATCATCAGACATGATGAACAGAATGTTGGGACGCTCAGCAGCAAGGCTGACAGAAACCATCAATTGCAGGTTCACTAGCAGGAAAAACAAGTATTTCATGACACAACTTGATTACGAACGGGTTGCCTAAGAGTTTGATTCAGCGATGTTGTACTGCTTAACAGTTTAGCTCCCCCCGCCATTTTGCATACGCGATGCAGAGTCCTGTAACAAAATCACCAACCGGGGATTCAGGTTTTTGGGCGGACGTCTGCCGATGAACATCGGTTTGAGCGAGCTGGAGATCACGGTGGAGGCGTTCAAAGGCGATATGAAACCAAAGCGATTACCCGATAAATATCATTGTGGTGGGTGAGATTAGGTGAGAAAAGTCGTTTCACTGGCTGGCTTCTCCCATTAGAATGGAGGGCCCACCTGCTCTCTCTACCCTTCTTCTGTTTGGTATTTGTCGTGTTTCGTTCGCGAATTCTGACCACAACTGGTTTGCGAAAGCTGCTCGCTCTGGCACCCTGGTGCATGATTGCCTTTCAGGCTCCGATGGGTTTTTCTGAGACTGTAAATGAACAGCTGAATTTCTTCGAGAAAAAGATTCGCCCCGTGCTTGTTGAGCACTGTTACGAATGTCATGCCAGTGAATCCAAGGAAGTTGGCGGCAAGTTTTTGCTTGACAGTCGTGCGGGGGTGAGGGCTGGGGGTGAATCAGGCGCGGTGCTCGTGTCGGGAAAACCTGACGATAGTCTTTTGATGCAGGCGTTGCGTTACGATGGGATGGAAATGCCGCCCAAAGGAAAATTGCCGGAATCGGTACTGAATGATTTTGCAAAATGGATTGCTCAAGGCGCATTTGATCCAAGAACAGAGTCATCCTCGAACTCGGTCCAAGGGACTCAGGATCTTGATTCGCTATGGTCATTTCAACCTCGGACTGTGTCACCAGTGCCACTGGTTGCCGATCAGGCCTGGTCACGTGGTCCCCTGGATCAATTCGTGCTTGCTCGAATGGAGGCAGTTGGTCTGAAACCAACGAATGACGCCAGCCCCAGAGTGCTCGTTCGGCGACTGTACCTGGACTTGACTGGTCTGCCGCCCACGATTGAACAGGTTGCCAGTTTTGTTCAGGACCATCGGCGGGAGGGTACACGGGCTGTAGAAAAACTGGTGGACCGATTGTTTGCCGAACCGCAGTTTGGAATTCGTTGGGGAAGGCATTGGTTGGATGTTGCCCGCTACGGTGAATCAAACGGTGACGATGGTCTGGGAAGAAATGCCACTTTCCCACACGCATGGCGGTACCGCGATTACGTCATCAACGCGATGAATCGGGATCCTGGTTATGACCATTTCCTGAGGGAGCAATTGGTAGGAGACCTTTTGAAGGCGAACGATGCTGAAGAAAAGAATCGCTATCTGGTGGCTACTGGATTCCTGGCCTTGGGTTCCAAGCCTGCGTCGGCGATGAATGCCAACTTTGCGATGGATGTGGTTGATGACCAGATCAATGTCGTCAGCACGGGCATTCTTGGCTTGAGCGTTGCTTGCGCCCGTTGCCACGATCACAAGCATGATCCCATTCCAACTCGCGACTATTATGCGCTGGCCGGTATTTTTTCGAGCACACAAACACTTTATGGGGCTGCGGGAAATGAGGCGCTGACAGCACCACCGACTGAATTGCACGAGTTGCATTCAAGGTTGGTGGTTGACCAGACACGGCCTGATCGCAGCAAGACGCCCGTCTTTGCAGAGGGTTACACGGAAATCATTGAAGAGCTACAGCCGGTGATCAGCGAATCACTGACAGGGGATCCGAAGGAGTTGAAACCGGAATCAAAACTCTCTTTCAACGAAGCCGACTTTGCCAAAGTCAAAGAGACCGCACTGCATGGCGAATTCCCGGGCGAAGCTGAATCTTACACCGTCTCATTCTGGTTTTGTAATACGCTGAAAAATGACGCGCGACCCATCACCACGTATCTGTTTTCCAGAGCAAAGTTGGGTGACAAGGCTTTGCCAGGCGACCATCTCGGTATTGGCGGAAAACATGAAAAAGCGGTGACTGGCAAGTTGTTTGTATTCAATGGAAACGACAAGAAGAAGTCAATCAAAGGTTCGACGGTAATTCCCCCGAACTCATGGAACCATGTGGTTCTGGTGAGGCAAGGGGAGACCATTGAGGTGCATTTGAATGGTCAGCTTGAGTTGGAAGGTGAGCTTGAGTCGACTTTTGGTGAGTCGCGCGAATTCAGTCTTGCCCGCCGCAGTGACAAGTTTGCGCCTCTGCAGGGTAACGTTGGGAAGTTTGCCGCCTATGAGCGTGCTCTGAATCGTGAATCGGTCCAGCGGCTACATACGGCGTCTGGCCAACCCAAAGGAATCATTCCAATGCCTGTCGATGGGTACGCGATGGGTGTGCGTGAAAAATCAAAGCCTGCCGACATTAAAATCCACATCAATGGTGATGGAGCAAAAAAAGGAGACTCGGTGGTCAGGGGAGTACTGACTGCCTATGAAACACTTCCCGCGGATGTCACTCCTCGATTCCTTCAGGAGTCTTTTGAAGTGGGTGAAGGTTCAAGTGGGAGATCAGAATTGGTGGAGTGGTTGATACGCGATGAGCACCCTCATACTTCGCGAGTCATGGTCAACCGGATTTGGATGCATTTGATGGGACGTGGGATCGTCGCCACGCCGGATGACTTTGGGGTCTATGGTGCCAGGCCTACCCATCCGAGGTTGTTGGATTATCTAGCCGAAGTGTTTGTCCGTCGCGGTTGGTCGGTGAAGCAGATGATTCGACAAATCGTCTTGTCACGAACCTACCAATTGGCCAGCCATCATGATTCCGATTCTCTGACCGCAGATCCGGACAATCGTTGGATGGCTCGTCACCAGCGAAGAAGACTCGATGCTGAGTCTTTACGTGACAGCATTCTGCAGGTCACAGGAACACTTGACTACTCACCACAGCGGGGTTCTGCGATCGAGACAATCGACGCTTTGATTAACTGGCCACCGGGCGAAGCGACGAATCTGCATCGCGAATCAAATCATCGAAGCATTTACCTGTGTATGCTGAGACACGCACCCCCACCCGAGTTGGTAGCTTTTGACTTGCCCGATGCCGTTGGCATCACCGGTCAACGCGAGGTGACCACCTTGCCTACCCAGACTCTCTTTCTTTTGAACAGTGAGTTTGTGGTCTCGCAGGCAAGGATTTACGCGGGCAATTTGCTGGAGAGTGCGGATACAGCGGGCAATGGGGCGGCAGCAGAGAAGGTCCGGGTGCGGCAAGTATTTCAAACCTGTTTCCAGAGGTTGCCCACGGAGGTCGAGTTACAGCAGTCGATGGATTATCTTGTAGCCATCGATGCTCACTTTAAGAAAACGGAGCGCGACGCGGGCAAACGCAGGTACCGTGTTTGGCAGAGTTTCTGTCAGGCCATGTTGATGACGAACGAATTTCGCTATGTGGATTGATTACTGACATGATTTCACGACGACACATGCTGCAATCGGCATCTTGCGGATTTGGTTACCTGGCGTTGCAGTCTTCGCTATGCCAAGCCGCGGGTCAGGTAGGAGCATCTCCGAAACCCTCAGGCCTTGCGATTCCAACTCGAGCGAAACGAGTGATCTTTTTGTGCATGAGTGGTGGTCCGGCACAAATGGATACCTTTGATTACAAGCCGCAGACAGGTGACAAGAAACATCCTGGATCTGCAGTTGCGTTTCAGCAACATGGCGAGAGTGGTTTATGGATTTCGGATCTATTACCCGAAACGGCCAAACATGCGGATCGACTTTGTGTGATCAATGGGATGCATGCTGACACTGGCAATCATGCTCAGTCTTTTCTGCAATTGCATACGGGTGAGCGATTGAGGAAACGGCCCAGCGTGGGATCCTGGATTTCGTATGGCCTTGGCAGTGAAAATGACAATCTTCCAAGTTTTATCAGTCTCAATGCCGCCAAACCGTCAGTTTATTCCAGTGCGTTTTTACCAACGCAATACGCTGGCACCCCGATCGGTACTAACGGCGAGAATATGTCTGCGGCGACCATTCGTGACATTGCCGGTGATCATCTTCCAAGCGCACTCAAACGGCAGCAACTCGATTTTGTGCAGCAAATGAATCGCAAGCACGCGTTGCAACGTTCGGGAGACCAGCATCTTGAAGGGGTAATTGAATCGATGGAGTTGGCATTCCGCATGCAGTCGGCCGCTCCGGAGCTATTGGATTTGAGCAACGAAACCGAGGCGACGTTGCAGCGCTATCGGGTCGGAAAAAAATTGTCGATTGGTACCTGCAGGCCTACTGACTTTGGCAGACAGTGTCTTCTGGCACGCCGATTTGCCGAAGCAGGTGTGCGGTTCATTGAGCTGAATCATGGTGGCTGGGATCAGCACAAGAATCATCGCCGTGATTTGAAGGCCAACTGTGAAACCACTGACGCGCCCATTGCAGCCTTGTTGGAAGATCTGACCGCCCGTGGACTGATGGATGACACTTTGGTGGTGTGGGGTGGCGAATTCGGACGACCGGGCTTGACCCCTGATGATGGAAAGGATGAAACCGGGCACAATGCCAAAGGGTTCACTTTCTGGTTGGCTGGCGGGGGAGTCAAATCAGGTTACGTTCACGGCAAGACAAGTGAAACAGGTGCCAAGGCGGTCGAAGGGAAGGTGCACTTCCGTGATTTGCATGCAACGATTCTGAATCTGATGGGCCTGGATCATCGAGTTCTGAACTTCCAGCACGAAGGCCGGCTTCATCAACTGACTGGCCCGGAAGAAGCGAAGGTGGTCACAGACCTGTTTGCTTGAATGCTGCGTTGGCTTGGATGCTGTGCCCGTGGTCTTGTTGCCTGTGGGCTATGTTGGGCAGCGGCATTAAGCGAGTTCAAATGTTGATCACTTGTTGCGAATCAAAGCTGGCAGAAGCTTCTTCGGCACCGTACCGAGCATTTTACCCATACCTTGCTGGTGTGCTGTGATGACGAGGATCAAATCCAGTTCCGGCAACATCAGGATGAATTGGCCGCCAGCCCCACGACCTGATTGGCAGTCATAAGTGCGATCCCCGACCTGCATGTCGTGTCGCCACCAGAAATAGCCGTAAGACGTGCCTTGTGGATTGGTGTGGATGCGATCGGTTGCCCGCCGGACAAACTCGGCCGGAATCAGTTGTTCGTCATCCCATTGACCCGCGTTACTGACCAACATGCCCCACTTGAGCATGTCGCGGGAACGCATGCTGCTTCCAGCAGCCGATTTGGGGAGTCCACTGACGTCGTCTTGCCAGGCAAAGTCGGTGATCCCAAGTTTGGCTAGCAGTTCTGTTTCGATGAAATGTCTGGCAGAACCCGGCACGACAGCTTCCAGGACTTGCATTGCCATCGAAGGATCGGAGCCTTGGTACTTGAAGCTCTTGTTGGCTGTAGGTATCGGAGCGCTGTATTGCAGGTAGGCCTGGATTTGTCCCTGACCCGTCAGCAGATCTTTTTCTTTTCTGAGTTCATTGACCTTGGCCCGATCAATCCGGATACCGGATTTCATATTAAGAGCTTGGGCAAGTGTGATCTGGTTTGCTCCGGGAACGATTTTGGATTGGTCAATATTCTTGAGAAAATCAACCACGGGGCGATCCAAGTCATCCATGCTCAGATGCTTCAATTGAATCGCGCGACCGATCGCCATCGCTGTGTAGGATTTGGTGATCGACATTTGGTAGTGAGGGTAGTTGATTCGGCCGCGTCGATAGTAAGATTCAAATAACAGTTTGCCGTGCTGGTAAAGCAGGAGACTGTCAATCTCTCCATGGTCACCTGCGTCGATTTCGTTTGCGAATGCCAGAATGCGTTTTGCCAGCTCGTTATCAGTACCCAGATTGCCAACAGCGATACCGTCCATCTGGTCTTGTGGGGAGGTGCTGACATAGGGCGTTTCAAGATCGGGGATGTTTTTTTCCAGCGCGTAGGAAACATCGTCGGCATTGAGATCGGTGATTTCAGGAGCCGTCCCACTTTCATGATGGACCTTTTCGCCACGATCTTTCTTGGGTGTTGCCTTCAGCGGCTTTGGACTGGGTGTTGCCTTCA
>CAXGRW010000244.1:0-7713 GCA_964012125.1 uncultured Rhodopirellula sp. | reverse complement strand
CTGCTTCCCATGCTCGCACGGAAGCAAAAATCGTCTCGATAACTTCCGACTCATCGGAAATCCTGGAAAGCAGATCCGGAACCTCATCCACTTCATTTTTTACCAATAACCCTCCGGTCGAATCGTCAACCCTCACGCTGCTCGAATGTGGAAGCATTCTTACCCCAAGAATGGGCGTTCGCTCAAACACGGAATAACCAGCAGACAAATACAGCGACAAGCCCTCTGGATCGAAACTCAAATTGCCCCAATCCACAACATCGTTGATGTTGTGGCTGATTCGCTTGTTCGTTTCATTAAAGAAAACGGGTGTGGATGCCAACCAATCCGTGATGAACTCTTGCACGACCGAAAACCCTTTGCGGAACCGAAACAACTGCGTCTGTGGAATTGTTTTCAGCGAGGCTGGACCGCGAACACTGATACATCGTGGCAAACCATGTCAAACATCCTCCAAGATGTGGTGGCAGAGTATAAGATTTGGCATGGCATTATCCACGTCGGAACTCAACAAAACGGGAAAGATTGCAAGTGGATAACAGCCAGATCCCTGAAAAAATACTCGACGGCTAAAAAGTTTGAGACTCTCGCGCATGCTGCGATTCAATACCTAATACTATCATCTGCTGTAGCCTGTGCCTGCAGCAAAAAACGCAAGCCAGCAAGTTGCTCCCCTGCACATTCCCGCCAATTCAGTAAGATCGCTTGCTGATGTTCCACCCTTGCTTGAAAGGATCAGATCGTGAGATCACTCGCTTACTTGATTGTCGTTTTGGGACTTTGCTTGAACGAATCCAATGTTGCCATAAGTGAAGATGCCATTCCCATCGGTCAACAACGTGAATTGTTCATTGATGATTACTTGATCGATACCACAAATGGGATCACATTCCAACTTCATCAAGCAAAAGCGCGTGAAGTGATTTTGATCACGAACAAACCTTGGGAAGGTAACACATGTGCCTACTACACTATTTTTCAAGATGGTGATAAGTACAGGATGTACTATCGAGGATCTCACTGGGATGAAAAAGCAAAACGGGCAACACACCCTGAAGTTGTCTGTTATGCCGAAAGCACGGATGGGATTCATTGGCAGAAACCCGAACTTGGGATTTGTGAATTCGGCGGATCGACTGCCAACAATATCGTTTGGAATGGAGTGGGTACTCACAACTTCACACCGTTCAAAGATACGAATCCCAAGTGTAAACCGGAGGCAAAGTACAAGGCGTTGGGCCGCGGGCGTTCGTTGAGACCCGGAGACAAATCTTCCAAACATGGATTGTTTGCGTTTCAATCAGCTGATGGTCTGCACTGGAAGTTGATGCAGGAGACACCTGTGATTACAGAAGGAGCCTTCGACTCACAGAATCTGGCTTTCTATGATCCGATCCAAAAACAATACTGCGATTATCACCGCTGGTTCAATCAGGGCATTCGCGACATCATGGTGTGTACGTCAAATGACTTCCTGAATTGGACCCAGCCAGTTGGCCTGCAATATGATGATGCGAGAAAAGAACATCTCTACACCAACGCCATACAACGATATCCACGAGCCCCACATTTTTTCATTGGATTCCCGACACGCTACCTTCCCAATCAAGGCCAACGTGTCGAACCCATTCTGATGACAAGTCGAGACGGTCTTCACTTCAAGCGATGGGCTGAACCCGTGATCCCCGAAACAGCGCCCAAGGATCGCCGGGGCAATCGCAGTAATTACATGACATGGGGACTGGTGCAACTACCCGGAAACCAGCGCGAGTATTCGGTTTATGCAACCGAGGCTTACTATACAGGTCCAGACAGTCGTGTTCGACGATTCAGTTACCGAGTCGATGGATTTGTTTCGGCGCATGCGGCAGAAACCAAAGGACACCTCACAACGCGACCTCTGACCTTCCAAGGGAATGCGTTGGAACTGAATCTGGTGACCGCGGATACCGGATCCATCACGGTGCAAATTCAGGATCTCGATGGCAAGCCGATTCCGGGCTTCTCCCTGAAGGATTGTGAACCGTGTACGGGAGACTCGATTTCACAAAAGGTTGTCTGGAAAAACAACCCGGAATTGCAAGTGCTGGCCGACCGACCCGTGCAACTGAAATTTGTAATTCGCGACGGCGACTTGTACTCGTTTCAATTCATCGCCCAGCCATGAACACATCGCCCAGCCATGAACACATCGCCCAGCCATGATCGCATCGCCCAACCATGAACCGGCCACGGCACCCATGCCGTCATGTTCAACTCAAAACCTCAGTCACCACCTTTGCATTTCTTCCAGCAGTGATGATTTCTTCACGCCCCGAATGATCAAATACAAGTTTGTCCCACTGCAACCCGAATAAATGCATTAGCGTCGCTTGATAATCGTTGGGTGTCACAATACCCTCGACTGCACGATGACCGAAATCGTCTGTCGCTCCATGGACCATTCCCGGCTTGATCCCACCTCCTGCCAGCCAGATACTGAAACCCTGCCCGTTATGATCGCGCCCATGTTTCTCAGGTGCACCCTGATTTTGAGTCACTGGTAAACGACCAATTTCACCACCCCAGTGGACAATGACTTCATCAAGCATGCCCCGCTGCTTGAGATCCTTCACCAGGGCCGCCGATGGTTTGTCAGTTCGTCGGCACACACTTGGCAACGTTGTGCCAAGATTGTTGTGATTGTCCCATGGTTGCCCTGCCAGAAACAATTGAACGAAACGCACCCCTCGCTCCACGAGTCGCCGTGCGATCAAACAACGCGTTCCATATTCACGTGTCGTTTCATCATTCAGCCCGTACATTTCGTGTGTCGCCTTGGTTTCTCTTGAAATGTCCAAAGCTTCGTGAGCCGAGGTCTGCATTCGTGCCGCAAGTTCATAACTCGCAATCCTGGCTTCCAAATCATCTGCACCGGGGAAGCGATTCGCATGGCGGCGATTCAAAGCCTGCAGGAAATCAAGACCTTGCTGTTGGGGGCGGCCACGCAAGTGCGCGGGTGCCTGCAAATTCAGAATCCGCGGTTCCTTGGGACGAACCACCGTCCCCTGATACATCGCCGGCATGAAACCACTGGACCAGTTATTGACCCCATCAACCGGATGCCCCCCGGGATCAGTCAACACCATGTAAGCGGGAAGGTCCTGGGTTTCCGAGCCTAACCCGTAAAGCAGCCATGAGGCAAAATGCGCTCTACCAAGCACCCCCGGAATTCCTCCGTGGAAATACCGTATGGAGACCTCATGCCCATTGGCCCCCGTATGCATGCTTCGGATCAGACAGATATCGTCCGCGATACTCGCCGTTTGCGGAAGCAATTCAGAAAATTCAGTACCGCACTCTCCATGCTTGGAAAACTTCCATCGCGTCCCCATCAATTTCTTGCTTGCTTCGTTGGCAAAGCTATAGGCAATGTCTTCCTTGTAGTCTGTTCCATCAAACCGGGTAAGTTCAGGTTTGGGGTCCGTCAAATCCATGTGGGACGGCCCCCCATGCTGAAACAGCGAGATCATCGCCTTTGCTTTGGGCTGATGATGCGGCGCTTTTGGCTGAAGGTCCAGAATCTCCGATTGAGCCGAGATTTTCTTCAACTTTGCTGGTGCATTTTCCTGCTGCAATAACCACGCCAAGGCAAGCGACCCCACTCCCATCGCTTGCTGCTGCAGAAATGCACGCCGTGAGTAAATCATCGATTCACCGCCTTTCCCAGCGGGTTCTGCCGGAAACAAAACTGGATGTTGCCAATCAACCTGAATCTATTCCACATACAAAAACTCATTCGATGCAAACAGGGAATGACACAACGTACTCATCGCCTGATGCACAACAGTGCTACCTTCATTGACATGATCAGGCGATGACTCGAGCACTGCCAACTGTTGTTTCAAAAAATCGGCGGCGATGACGACTTCTTCGTCGGAAGGCTGGCGACCATAAGCCAGTTCCCAGGCACGAATGATCTGACCCGTCAAATTCGCATACGAATGCCTCTGACCACTGAAACATTTCTCCGACACCATCGTGTGTTCAATACCATCATTCTGGCGGAGAACGATCGTCGTTTTCCAATCGTAGGAATCCGTATTAGTCCCTTCACGGCAATCGGTAATGAAATCAACTGTTTCGCCGGCTGATATCTGAAATCCTTCGACAACCGTGGGCGCACTACCATGGTAGGCAACCCATTCTCCGTGCAATCTTCCCGCGTCACTGGAAACAATACGTCCGCGAACGCCATCACCATTTTCAGATGGATGACTCAGCACCCCGGTGATGGTGACAACACCATCGGCAGGTGATGTCCACCTCCGTATCACTGCATTCCTGCCGCTGCCCGGATGCCCTCCCGCAGCTCGCAGAAGCGTGTAACCCAAATCTGCATCAGGCAGTTCCTTGCCCGCTTGCCACTGCGTCCCGGTCCAATGCTCCAGGCGGTGGAAAGTTGTCTGCGGTTCCGCGTTCTGATCGTGCCAACCATAACCATATTGCCACATCGGCTGCCGGTTCCTCAGACTGGTTGTCAAAGCAAGTTGCGAACTGGTCGGCACAGCTGGATCCTTTGCCACCCGATCAGCCAGATTAGCGGCCTGCTCAAGAATGAACTTGCCATTGAGCAGAACCAGAGACTGTGTGGCAACCGTCGATGACGGACGCACTTCACAGTTTGTTTTCATGACCGGTGCATCAAATGTCTGAAGCATGCCCACGGGTCGGCTGCGACGTGTCTGAATGTAGAGACTTCGACGGAACTGTCCGCCCTCGACCATCACTTGCCCTGTATCATCTTCTTTGATTTTCAGCGGCGGCCCATACAAGGTTTCATCAAGACTGCCACTTGCAGCAAGCATGCGATCGCGAATCGTCTCAGCCTCAAGACGTCGCAACCTGCGTTGGTAAAAAACAGACGCTCCCGATCCCACACTTTGACGATAGACCGCCGAACCCATGATCAGGCGATGCAATTGCTTCAGACTCCAGCCACCCACAATGAACTCATTGGCGAGCCAGTCCAACAACCGACCATCACCCGGCTGAGTTCCGAGTTTTCCAAAGTCGGCAGGAGTAGAGACCAGGCCCTGACCAAAATGATGCATCCAAACCCGATTCACAATGACTTTTGCCAGTAGCGGATTGTCCTTACCGGTCAGCCAGCGGGCAAAGGATAAACGTCGACCTGTCGACGGCAGCGATGAATCGTCACTTGCAAATTCAGCCCGTTTTCCAGGGGGCGCTAAGACAGTCAATCCTGCGGGAGCCACTATCTGGCGAGGTTGAGCGGGATCACCACGGTGAAACAGCTTTGTTTCTGGCGCATGACTGGCAGGTTCAACCAGGGCACGAATGAACTGCTCAACCGGTTTGCCTGAGCGGATCTTCTTGATCTCCTCGTCAAAAGCAGCAAGTTTTGGCTTCGAGTCGGGAATGTACTGATATAAATTTCCCGATGAGATGTTCACGCTGGGATTGGCTTTCAAGACTTGCGTCTGTGCCGGTGTTCGATTCTTGGTGGAAGTCTCATAGGCAGCTCGCAACTCACTTCGCAGCGGCTCATCGTATTTTGCAAGCTCCTCGTCCAAGGCCTGCTTCATGAACTCCGCCAGCTTGGCAGCTTTTTGATCAGCAACTTTCTTTGCCTTCAATTCAATCTCGGCCGCCAGAGCTCGATCAGCACTCGTATAAAGTGATACCCGACGGGCGTTGGGAGTCTTCCAGGCCTTCCAATCTAAAGCCGGTTCAAAAATCGCCCGCAGAGCATAATAGTCTGACTGTGGAATGGGATCATAGCGATGATCGTGACACTGCGCACATTGAACACTCAAGCCAAACAGTGACGTCCCCACAATTTTAAGTGTATCGGTCATCACTTGGTTACGCGCTGCCTCGTCATTGGCTCCGCTGCCTGTCCCATCCGCAGCCATGCGCAAATATCCAGTTGCTGTTAACAACTCGATTTGTCTTTCCGTCAAATCACCATCCATGGGCCCAGCCAATTCATCACCCGCAAGCTGTTCTGTGATGAACTGGTCAAACGGCTTGTCCTGGTTCAAAGCACGAATCACCCAATCACGATACTTCCATGCCCACGGGCGTTCTGCATCCTTGACCGTGTACCCTTCCGAATCAGCGTACCCGGCGATGTCCAACCAATGCCGACCCCAGCGTTCCCCATACGCCGGCATGCCCAACAGATGAGTCAGCAAATGTTCGTACCAATCGGCTCGGGGGTCCTGAACCCATCGGGTGAGCTGTTCCGGAGCAGGTGGCAAACCGAGTAGATCAAAGTAGGCACGCTTGATGAGTGTTGGACGATCTGCTTCAGCTGATATTTCACCGCGTCCATTTTCTTTTATCCGCCACTGCACCAACAAATCGATGCCATTGCGGTGCAAACTGTCACGCTCGGGAGCCACTCCCTGCGGAACAGCAATCTTGTCACGAATCGGTTGATAAGCCCAATGAGCTCGTTCCTCTGGAGTGACACCCAAGCCAGTTTCGATTGTATCGGCTTCCGGACGAGCAGTGGCCGCCCCCTGCTCAATCCACCGTCTGAGAATTTGAATCTCTTCACGGGATACCTTCACCTCTCCGGGCGGCATCTCACCTGCTTCAACTCTGGTTAAGACCAAGCTGCTCGCAGGCTTGTCCAACTCAAGCGCTGGCCCACTGGATCCACCTTGCTTCATCAGCCGGACCTGCCGCAAATCCAGCTCACCTTCCAGTTCCTCAGTCGCTCCATGACAATCGAAGCAGTGTGCACGAAAAATCGGGCGGATGTGCTGCTCGTAAGTCAGATCATCTGCAGCGGCAGCCAACTGACAGCCAAGAGACCAGTGAAAACTGGAAATCAAAACGAGCGTCATGAGCGATGGGCGCAACATCATCGTCAGCCAAATAATCATCGTTGAGGTGGGATCAGATTCACGGCGGGCAGCGAGCAACGTAAACGGAGCTCGGCTCCATCATAACTGACCAACGGCGGCAGGTCCCGTACAAGTCAATTCATTTTGGAAATGAAAAGCAAGTCTTACCGTTTTGCCGGATACCTTCTCACAGGAACATCATTGCCCTGCTTGGGCCCCGGTGTACTTCTTCCATTTGTGATCAGCTTCTCCAACAAACCCTGCATTTGGTCAAGCTTGTCAGGATGCCTATCTGCCAGATTACGAGCCTCCCCCAGATCTTCCGCAAGGTTATACAGCTGCACAGACTGACTTTGATCTCCCCCCTTGCCCCATCCGCCCGAACCAGGTGCTGCGATGTATTTCCACGCTCCATCACGAAGACTGGGCACCCCCCGAATTGAGCAACTGATGGAAGTGGTCCGAATGGGAGTGTCTTGGCCCTGCAACAACGGCAGAATGCTGAAGCTGTCTTCTGCTTGATCCATCGTTAAGCTTGCATCAGTAACATCGGCCAAACTTGCCATCAAGTCAGCCTGATGAACCAGTTGATGACAAACACTGCCTGGCTCTACTTGTCCCGGCCAACGCACAATAAAAGGAACGCGATGCCCTCCTTCCCACGCGTCTGCTTTGTAACCTCGAAGCGGCCCACTGGGATAATGCCCTTGCTCCTCCAACTTCGAAACTCCAATGTACGGAGCACAACCGTTGTCACTAGTGAAAAGCACCAATGTGTTATCTGCTAAGCCTGCCTTGTCGAGTGCACCGACCACCTGACCCACGATGTTATCAGTTTCCATCACAAAATCTG
>CAXGRW010000243.1:0-7717 GCA_964012125.1 uncultured Rhodopirellula sp. | reverse complement strand
ATCAGGCCGGCGACGCATTTTCCGAGACGCGTTTTGGCGATGCGACTGCTGCAACATATGGTCTGGATGTTGGGGATCTGGACGGCGATGGATTTGACGATATCGTGACAGCGAATTCAGGATCTCTGAATCGTATTTTTTCTAACCGAGCCAAACGATAATTAAGTGATTTTAATGAAATTTGTTCCTGTCAAATCGCTGGTTTTTGCACTGTCGCTTGCCGTTTCTTGCATCAGCTTTGCGGCGGAACCGGTGGTTGAAGACAATGATGGCGGCATGCATGCAGTTGATTGGCCTTCGTTTCGGGGAGCAGGCGCCAAGGGTGTTGCTGACGGTCATGAACTACCAAGTGCATGGAATGCTGATCCTGAAAAGGGCGAGGTAACAGGAGTTCTTTGGCGAGTGGAGGTCCCCGGGTTGGGGCATTCAAGTCCAGTCGTTGTAGGCAATCAGGTGCTGATTGCGACAGCCATCGCCGAGGAGGGGGATGCGCCTTTGCAGGTGGGACGCGGTGGCCGTCCCGATGCAGCAGATGATAATGGGACGCAAAACTGGGTTGTCTTGTCGTACGATAAGACAACTGGGAAAGAGTTGTGGCGGTCGGTCGCACATCGTGGGGTGCCAAGAGCAACCCGACACGCTAAGGCGACCCACGCAAATACCAGCGTTGCTGTTCACGGTGACCGCGTGGTTGCTTTTTTTGGCTCCGAGGGACTGCACTGTTTTGACTTGCAAGGCAAACGGATCTGGAGCCGTGACTTGGGGGTCATCAATATCAGCAAGTATGGTATTGGCTGGGGCTACGCCAGTTCACCAGCAATTCATCGAGATCGCATCGCGGTCATTTGTGATGACCCCAGCCAACCTTTTGTCGCAGTGCTTCGGCTCTCGGATGGCGAAGAAATTTGGCGGCGGAAACGAGATGATGATTGTGAACGGAGTTGGGGGACGCCAGCAATCTTTTCACACCCGTCACGCACACAGGTGGTGATCAATGGCTGGCCTTGGATCGTGGCGTATGATTTCGAGAATGGTAACGAACTGTGGCGGATTCATGGTGGGGGCGACAACCCTGTACCAACGCCGTTTGAGGCGCACGGAAATATTTTTATTACGAATGCTCATGGTGCCCAGTCACCCATCTACGTAGTTGAACCTGACGCTAATGGCGATATCACGCCGTCCGATGATGACGCTTCGACTCAGAATGAGAATCAGGAAAGTGGTGTTGTCTGGAGTACGCTCAAGGGGGGCTCGTACATGTCGACCCCGGTCGTCTATGGCGACTATCTTTACTTGGGAAGCTCCAGCGGAATTTTGCGTTGCTTCAACGCCAAGACAGGTGAGAAAGTTTATGAAAAGCGTTTGGGCTCGGGCGCGTCGATGATCGCATCGTTGGTTGCAGGTGATGGGAAAATCTATTGTGCGTCGGAAAATGGAAACGTGTATGTGGTGGCAGCAGGGCCTGAATTCGAAGTCCAGTCGCGCAACGCAATGGGGCAACCATGTTTTGCCAGCCCTGCAATCTCTGAAGGTGTGATCTATTTGCGAACCACCGGGAGCCTCGTGGCGGTCCACTCGTCAAGCGAATGAGCTCAAGTGTGCTGCTGCTCCAGACGCAATCGTCTTGAAATTACGGTGGCCGTCATTTCGGATCGTCGCTTCGCCCTGTTCTGGCCTGCCCTGTTCTGGCCCGCCCTGGCCCTGCGATCAACTAGCGTCGCCCTGATCACCGCTGGTAGTCGAGGGCTGGCGGAGAAATGTCGTATCGAGGCCAATGATGAACGGCCTGCGAAAGGTGGGCAAAACCATGTACACTATTGTGCCGCGGCACCGCATGCACTTGAGGCTCGGTATGCTGCTGTCTGACATTCCGATTTCTTTTACATCTCAGATGAGGTCTGACCTTGAATTTACAATACATCGTTCGTTCGCTTGGGGTTTTGGTTCTCTTAGGCCCGGTAAGCGGAGCTGCTTTGGGTGCTGGTGGTAAAGCTTTCACTGATCCCGCTAAAGCTGGGCCTGACTTTGCATTGCAGGGTGAATACAAGGGGAGCGTTGAAACACCTGATGGTATTAAAACCTACGGGGGGCAAGTCATTGCTTTGGGGGATGGGAAGTTCAGAATCGTTGGTTACGAGGGTGGTCTGCCGGGCGATGGGTGGAGTCGCGGTGACGGGCAAACCACGATGGATGCGGAGTCCAAGGATGGGAAAATCACTGCCAAGTCCGAACGAGCTGATTTGGTGATTGGGGATGGCAAAATTGCAGTGCAGGTCAACGGTCAAGAATTGGGGAGCTTGAAAAAGGTTGAGCGAAAGAGCGACACGCTTGGAGCGAAACCACCCAAAGGTGCCGTTGTTCTGTTCGATGGTAGCTCAGCCGAAAACTTTCGGGATGGAAAACTGGTCGATGGCAAATGGCTGGGAGCAACGAACTGTGAGAGCAAAAAGAAACTCGGTGACCACCATCTGCACATCGAATTCCGAACTCCTTTCATGCCCAAGTCATCAGGTCAGGGACGTGGTAACAGTGGTGTCTACATGCAGAGTCGTTATGAACTGCAGGTGCTCGACTCATTTGGCCTCGATGGAAAGAACAACGAGTGCGGTGGGATCTACTCTATCTCGGAACCGATTGTGAACATGTGTCTGCCGCCACTTGCATGGCAGACGTACGATATCGATTTCACTGCTGCGAAATATGATGCTGATGGTAAGAAAATAAAGAACGCGCGGGCGACCATCAAACACAACGGGTTTGTGATCCATGATGACCTTGAACTCACTCACGGAACGCCCGGTCGCCACGGTGAGGGGCCAGGACCAGACTCACTCTTCCTTCAGAACCACAGCAATCCAGTTGTGTTCCGGAATATTTGGGTAGAGGAAAAGTAGTCCCGTAAACTCAGGTCATCAGTGCAATTTAAAGAACACGCTATGCATTTGTTTAGCGTGTTTTTTTGTGGAATGACCACACCTCATTGTCGTGCAGCCTGCATGGCAAATCGACAAATACCAAGCACTCTTTCGGGAGGTACGCAAAGTGATGGCGGCGTCAATTTGCTTTTAGTCGGAAAAAATTGCCTAATGTCATTGAGGGAAAAGCGTTATCTACAGCGAGTCGTGTCTGTTTCGATTTTGTGGCTAGTGATAGGTGAGCGAGACACCTGTTTTCCCGTATCTTGCAGGTTCCGAAAAATGTCGCGTCTTTTCAGTCTCACCCTCGTGCTCTTGCTGCTCTCGTGCGTTGCCTGCTCGCATGATGAAGATGATTTTCTAAAGTCACAGGCCGTAACTGACACGAATTTTGATAACACAGTCGTGGCGGTAAATGCATTCGATGCGGGGCCAGAGACTGCAACTCCGCTCAGCATGCAGGTCAATGTCAGCGGACAGCTTTCGCGCAAGTCCGATAGTTTCGATGTTGAGGCTACTCAATTGCACGGCGACTTGCTGAAATTGGTCGTGGCTTATGGTGGCGGTTGTGAAACGCATCGATTCGTCGTTTGGACTGACAATTCATTCAGTCAAAGCCAGCCACCCGTGATCAAATTATTTGTTGCACATGACAGCAACGGTGACACCTGTGAGGCATTGATTCAAAGGGCTCTCTGGATTGATTTGTTGCCCATCAAAACTGCGTTCTTGAAAGCGAATCCAGATCAGACCAGCGGCGTGGTCTCGATCGAGTTGGAAAACAATGGATCAAACGTGCAGTACAGGTTTTGACGCCGAAAATTACGCGTGCAAAGGGCTTGATGGTGGGAAGGTTGAGGGGTGTTAGTCACCAAGACGGCGAGATACTGCTCAGTTGTTGAGGAATAAATCGCTCTTCACAATCTCATGGACCATGTCACGCAGACGGGCATCTTCACCACCAAGTGCTTCCACGATTCGATCCACCTCGCCGCGGTCGAGCGTTTCCAGTTGACGGCCAATGGCATACGTCAGCATTTTGGATACCAGACATTGGACAATCTGAATCCGACGTCGTTTCAGCATCTGCTTGAATTCGACAATGTCCGCGATCGATTCACCAGTCGACAGCGTTGTGGAAGTGTCGATAGGAACTCGTGACCGTTTGTAATTGTCTCGCCACCGTCCAACGACATCAAAGTTCTCAAACGCGAATCCCATCGGATCTATTTTGGCGTGACAACTTTTGCAGGCTTCGTGTTTTCGATGCAGTTCAAGTTGTTGCCTGATTGTTTTGGCTTCCCGGGTATCGGTGGCTAATGGTTCAACATCAGGTGGGGGTGGGTTTGGTGGTCTGCCAAGTACGTTTTCCAGCAACCATGAGCCACGGATCACAGGCGAAGTGTCGACTCCATTGGCTGTCGCTGTCATAACACCCGGCAATGTGAAAATACCACCTCTTCGCGGGTCATCGAGAACGACCTTGCGTAACTGGTCTCCACGCACCCCCTCTTGTTTGTAAATCCACTTGGCCAAAGTGCTGTTCATGTAGGTGTGGTCAGAGTCGATAAATTGTTCAATTCGACCATTGGTTACAAGCACGTTTTCGAAAAATGTAACGACCTGTTCCATCAACATCGGTTCCACTTTCAGATTTTTGTAAAACTGATAGTCACCACCAGAGGGCGGCATTTTTCCAAGCCGGTCCATGCGAAGCCAAGTTGAGGTGAAGTGCTGCGTGAAAGCAGCCGCCTTGGGGTCTTGCAGCATTCGCTCAACCTGGCGTTTGAGCTCTGCAGGGTTGTTTAACGTGCCTGCGGCTGCCAAATCAAATAAGGTTGTATCGGGCATCGATGACCAAAGAAAATAACTCAAGCGATTGGCAACTTGGTATTCACTCAGGGGGCCGGGTTTCTCTTCCAGGTACAAGAACTGAGGCGAGCAGAGGATTGCTGCATAGCCATCCTGCATCGCTCTGATCAAACTCGGTACATTGTCTTGTTTTTTCGTGGCTTGCTTTGCGTGCAGGCTTTCCACTGATAAACGTTGATGACCGAAGCCCGGACCGCTCCAGCCAGCGCGGAAACTGTTGGGTTGGCCATAGGCAAGATATTCCACACGAATCGTGTGCTCTCCGCTTGTCAATTGCACCTTTTGCTTGCGATGGGCTGCGCCATGTAGCCCGTCATGTTCCAAGATCGTTTTTCCGTCGATGATGATGCGTGCTCCGTCATCAGACGCCATCTCTACCAGGTATTCGCCCTCGGTTTTCGTTGTTAGTTTTCCATTGAAGACAACCGCGTAGTGTTCTTTCTTCTTCGCAACTTCGATGTCGATGTATCCCTGCTTCAGTTTGCCGGTGCGAAACGGCTGCAGTGACTTGAAATCGGGTAGGTTGCTCCATTTACCATCATAAGCTTCGTACTCCAGTTCTGAGATGCCGCCTGGCATTTGAACAATCGCATCCGTGTTTTTATGGAGTACTAATTGCACATACGGTTCAAGCTCTTTCGGGGCGACCTCGCGACGAAAAGCTCGGCTCGCAAAGTGGGTCATCAGTTGACGGATCTCATTTGCGGTCCCCGAGCCTGATCCATAAAGAGCGCGGTGACTTTGCGGAGGCCATGCTTTGATCAGAGGTGTCAAAGTCAGGCGATGGATCCGAAGGTGTGGACCTTGGTAGCCCTTCTTGAAAAGCACGCGAGTCATTTCCAGAGGCCACTCATCATGACCCGTTTTGTCAACGTTTTTGTCTGGGCGGGCCCGATAGCTGTCCGGGAAATAGGTTTCGACGATTTTCTCCGGCCGGAAGTTACGATCATGTTGGCCATTTTCCCAACCTAGCCATGGAATCCAGCCTTGATCCATCCAGGTTGAGGTTGTGAAGCTGTGGCGTTTGCCATCGGCGGGGACGGTCCACAGCGTGAGCGGCGTCGATGTGGGGCCTTCGATGCCGCGATTACCCGTGTCGGCGATATTCAGGCACAGCTGGAACGGTGCGTCACCGTCAAGCGTAAGCATGTCTTGCCATGGATGTTTGGGATTATGTGCCGATGCCTCGACGGTGATCTGGTACTCCGCCGAGTATCTCACGCCCTGCCGCAGGTCGGAGGGTGCAAGTCGACCGTAACGCTCATACCCCTGCGCAATCATGTCAAAGTTGGGATTGAATTCCCGCGACACCGTTTCAATCAGGTGTTCGCCGTTCCTTCTGCCCTTGACGAGGTGTGCCGAGAACTCGAGCGGTGACGTGTCTGGTTTCGGCTCCAACTGAGTTGCCTGGCTGAGAGTTTCCTCAGCTGCTCCGAGCGTCAGTTTCAAGAGGAAGTCTGACATAACCAACCGGTTGCCCAGATTGAAAAACCCGTCTTCTTCCTCATCCTCAGGGAAAAAACGTAGAGGATCGGTGCCGGTGCGTTCAACGCTCCCGTTGCCATTGTTATCTGTCAGCTTTGAACCGGTCGCACCGGGGCGGTAGTCTGCCCCTTTCAGGTACAGCAAATCACGAAATGTATTTCTCAATTCGTGTCGATTTAGTCTTCGAAGCACTGTGTGACCACCGGTGCTTTGTGCGATTTCGTAGGCTCTTGCCAACGCTGCAGTCAACGTGTCAATCGCTTCCTTCGTCTCGCCGCTGGTCGGCTGTGGCTCTTCCGCAGGCGGCATTTCGCCAAGGTTCAATTGATCTAGTACATTTTGCCAGATCTCAAGGGTCGTGATGCTGTTCAGGTCAAGATTGAGATTATCAAGCCTGATGTCGCCTTCTGGATTCTTCTCGCCATGGCATGAATAACAGTGTTGCTTCAGGAATGGTGTGACTTGGGTCAGTGTTGCGTCTGCCAAGACTGTTGGCTTCGGAAGTAAACAACCGGCCAGCAGGACCAACCAAGTAAAAAACGGGAGACGGAAGCCTCGTTGTTCAAGAGGCCATCGTTGGTCAGTAGCAGTGCTAGTGGGTAGTAGCATGAAGCTGTTTCAGGACACCGAGGACTATGAATGCCATGCAGCGAGTACCGGGTTTCGTTGTGGTCGCTGCTTTGGATTTGCGAACGTGAGGATTAGCTTGACGTGAACTCGAGACCACGCAAGCTTCCGTTGCTGGAGCCGAATTGTTCGAGGTCGAGTCCGCTATTTCGCAGAATTGACAGCAGCAAGTTCGCAGCAGGAACGCGTTCGTGATTAGCGTCAGGATAAACCTTGTGCTCTCCATGCTTGAAACCGCCGCCAGCAAGCACCAAAGGCAGATTGGTGGTCGAGTGTGTTCCTGATGCCATTCCGCAACCAAAAAGAATTGCAGTGTGATCAAACAATGTGCCTCCATTGATCAGGTCCTGCTGCGCCTTCAGCAGGTCAATCAAGTAAGACATCATCGAGATTTGAAATCCTTCGATCTTTTTCAGTGCCGCAACGGGTTCGTCACGTTCTCCATGGTGAGAGAATCCGTGATAGCCGCCACTCAGGCCAAAGTCACCATTGACAAAGCCGCTTGTCATTGTGATGGCTCTGGTCGAGTCCGTTTGCAGTGCCAAGGCGATAATCTCTATCATCGCTTTGAGTTGCTCCTCGGTTCCATTTCCGGGGTTGGGTTCTTCGACATCTGGTTTCGGTTTGGGGCGTTGCAGCCAGGGTTCCTGTTGCGTGATCTTTTGCTCGAGAGTTCGCACGGAGTCAAAGTACTCAGCTAGCTTTCTGCGATCATTCTGGCTGACTTTGCCATTCATCGCTTTCGCCTGTTCCCTGACAACATCAAGAATGCTTGAGTGCCGTTCAAATTGTTTTTTCTGAGTAACCTTTGCTTC
>CAXGRW010000242.1:0-7720 GCA_964012125.1 uncultured Rhodopirellula sp. | reverse complement strand
GCGAGTTAGACAGTGCGAGTTAGACAGTGCGAGTTAGACAGTGCGAGTTAGACAGCGGGGCACACGTTCAATGGCTTGAGAATCAACGGCAGAGCCAATTTCACACCTGGAGAAAAGTCAATGAAGCGTTTCGAGCAACTTGCAGCAGCCTATCCCTCGATGCTGCTGCTATTACTATGCAGCGCGATTGTTTCTTCCACTGCAGATTCCAGCTCTTCGCTTCACGCGCAAGACGTCGCTGCTGACGGTGAGCTCGAATTAGGTCGTCAGGGTCCTGATCAGTCGGGTGGGTGGGACGTGTTTGAGATCGGATTTGCAACCCGTTCACCCATTGCTGCTGGCGAACAAATAAATATACGGGTCGTATCAGTGGGCAATGCCCGCGGTGTAGCCGTCACCTACTCTGGTAACCGCGCGGCGGCCACACCGGGGCAATTGTGGGCAATGCCGTTGGTGCTACCTGGGAAAACTCTGCGTTACCAAATCCCCGAGGCATTGAATGACCAGAAGTTGGCGGTTCGCTCCGGAGCACAACCGGCAGGCTATGATCCTCCCGTATCGGCTGAGCCAGAACGTGGTGCCTACCTTCTGAAATATCGAAGTGGTCGTGCCCTACTCGTTTCTATTGGTCGACGCCTGCCCAGACCGCACCGGCACGCGCGTGACATTTCCGGCGGTTGGACCGTGGGAAACATGGGCTTCGCATCCGATTCCAACATCAGCGTACGCTCGGCGATCACACTTCGGGTTGTCAACGCGGGCAATGACACCGGCTTGGCGGTCACCTACTCGGGAAACACAAGCCTGCACGAGCCAGGCAAACTTTGGCTGAAATCCGAAGTGCAAGATGACGTAACCTTGCTGTATCAAGTGCCGCCCATCCTTGCCAACCGACGACTGGCGATCCGATCCGGTGCACCCGCTGGCGGTCTGGACAAACCGAAATCAGTAGAGCAGCGTGAGGACGGGTACCGCCTTTACTACTTTGGCGGTCGAATCGTTGATGTGCTCGTCTCGAACCCGGGCCGAAACATTGGATCACCGGGCCCCGACAATGTCCCCGGAATTGGTAGCCCACCTGCACCGGGCGGAATCCCCGGACTCGGCGGCTTGCCCCCCGGCGGAAAACCACCCCGTCCAGAACCAAGCGCCGGGCCCAGCGCTGGATCCAACGTCCCAGGTGCTGGTGGCATTCCAGGCTTGCCGCCCCCAGCAAAGGGCTTGGACATCCTGCCCAGTGATGACTAGCGGTGATGATTAGCGGCGAGTAGGAATCAAGGCCCCGTGGGACTATCCATCACTACAAAACTCAGCACTGAAAAGCGTTTACCTTTACAGACAGTCTTAGCACGGTTACCGGATCATTCGGGGTTCAATGTCCCCGCGCCTCAACTGAAGCAACGCTTGCCGCTTTTAAACAAGCGTTGCTCCAATGACATGCCCATAGAACCACACTTTTGCAAGTAAGTGAATCTTGATCGGGTTAAGTGACCGGAAAAGACTTTCAGTAGGTGCAATTCCATGGGGGCGAGGTCAATGGGCTTGCTTTTCGGTTGGCAAGCGATTGAGATCAGCCTGCCTCGTTCTTTCTTTTTTCTTTCTTTTTTACCTGCCGAAGCACTGGTTGTCCCGCGCGAGGGGAATTCGCACAAACAGCGAAGCATTTGAGCCACATAGGCTCTCACTGAACTTCCATCCCCCACCCTCTGATAAGCCAGCGATGAACCAACTATTCGAACGTGACACAGCAGAAGACAGTGCTGATTTGGCTAATCCTCCCCCACCAAAAAAGGTAATCACGCTGGGAAGTTGGATTTTAGGCAGTTTAATTAGCTTGCTTGCTTTTTGGATCTGCGCTGTTGCATGGCTTGTGCATCATCTGTTGTCAGTTCCTAACTAAACAGTTCGAAACAAATTTTGAAAGCGGCCACCGCTCCATCGACCAATGCAAAGCTGTTGCTTCTTTTTCCCATTATTCTCGCCCACGCTCTGGTGTCTCGTATGGGATCGGGTGAGTCATGGATGACTTGAGACGCAAGGAGTTGATGCAGGATGACGACTATTGGTGTGGCGTTCGTTGTCCCACCCGATGGCTTGACTCGTTCTTGAATTTATCGATCTGTATTCTGATAGAGGCGGCGACAAAGGCAGAGCCCCGTCAACTATGCTCCAAATCGGCTAAACGCAAGAAGAAGCCAACAACAGCGACAAGGTAATCAAAGCCTTCAAACAAGTATCCCGTCTGTTTCCAAAGGACCAGTATGCCAGACACGCCCATGCCCACCTGCCAAACCAATATAAAAATCACTGTGACCTTGGGCAGCGTTAAAGTAGATCGAGCACAGGCATCACACTCGCTCATCCTGACGCGCGAATTGTACAATTCTGTGCGTTCTTCTTACAAAATCGTGCCCTTCTGTTTATCCAGACTGCCCGACAGTGCAGGTTAGCCCGCAGCAGGAGCCCCCGCGTCGTTTCGTCACGCCGGCAATCTGCAATTATCTGCTAGAATAAGGGCTTCTATTCGCACAACCGCCAACCGATTGCATCACCTCATGCATCTGCGCTTTCTCAGTTACCTGACCCTCGTGCTGTCACCCTTCACCATCACGTCGGCGGATGATCTCTCCGAGGTCCAATTTGATCGGGACATCCGCCCGATATTGGCAGACAAATGTTTTTTTTGCCACGGTCCCGACAAGGAAAATCAGGAAGCAGATTTGCGACTCGACTTGGAAGCCAATGCGTTGGCAGTCATCAAAGCGGGTAAACCAGACGAAAGCGAATTGATCGCGAGAATTTTGGCCACAGATGAGGGTCGGATGCCGCCCAAGGAGACCAAGAAAGAACTATCTGATAGTGAAGTTGCTCTTCTGAAACGATGGGTAAAAGAGGGCGCGTCATGGTCGCAGCATTGGTCCTTTTCCGCTCCCACAAAAGCAGACACACAATCACAATCTGCTCACGAAGTGATCGATGAGTTCATTGCCAAGACAACCCCAACAGGCAAATTGGCCGGTGAAGCTTCCAAAGAGAAACTGCTCCGACGCGTCACCTATGACCTGACAGGCATGCCCCCGACGTTAGCTGAGCTGGACGCATTTCTCGCTGACCAATCGCCCAACGCCTACGAAACGGTCGTCGATCGCCTACTGGCATCACTGCGATATGGTGAACGCATGGGCCTCGCCTGGCTTGATGCAGCACGTTACGGCGACACCAGCGTGTATCACGCTGACGGTCCTCGAGACATGTGGGGATGGAGAGACGCGGTTGTTGATGCTTACAACCGAAACATGCCATTTGACAAATTTTCGATTGCGCAGCTAGCAGGTGATTTGTTGCCTGAGGCAGACCAAACACAAAAGATTCTCGCCGGTTTCAATCGCAACAATGGCACCACCGATGAAGGGGGTGCTTTCGCGGAAGAATATCGAGTGGAATACGCTGTTGATCGAGTCAAAACGACGTCCACTGTGTGGATGGGCATGACGATGGAATGCGCTCAGTGCCACGACCACAAGTACGATCCGATTTCTCAGGAAGAATACTACAAATTCTTTGCGTTCTTTAACGTCAGCAGCGACGGTGGAATGCAGTCGCGCCGAGGGAACGCTGCACCGACCATGGCAATCCAAGATCCAGTGAAACAGAAGCAAGTTCCTGACGTGGAGTCTCTGCTCGCACAATCGAAAGCAAGATCCAACGAGATCTGGGAAAACTGCGACCACGCCTTGGAAAAATGGCTCACGAATCGCAAATTGCAGGAAAAGGAAACAGTTCCATTTCCGAAAGGTTGTCTACTTCATCTGCCGTTCAGCGAAGGCAAGGGAAAGAAAGTCAAAAGTGAGGTTTCACTGGACGCGCCCGCAAGCGACGACACACCCTCGAAGCCGCAGATCACCGCAGACATCAAGGGCAAAGTGGAATGGATTGCTGACCGAAATGATTCGACTTTGAAGTTCAATGGTTCGAATTGGGTCGATGCTGGAAACTTAGCAGACTTTGAACGCACCGACTCATTTTCCTACGGGGGCTGGATAAAACCTTCCAAGAACGGTGGGCAAGGTGCGTTGATCGCGAAAATGGACGACGGCAATAAGTACCGAGGATTCGATCTTTACGCTGGACACAGCCCGGTTTCCGTTCATTTGATTCACACTTGGCCCGACAACGCTGTCAAAGTCACGACGAAGAAAAAGCTAGAAAGTGACAAATGGCAGCACGTCTTCGCCGTGTACGACGGCACTTCAAAAGCATCCGGTATCAAGATCTATGTCAACGGTGAAGAATGGGAATGGAACATCGAACAAGATCGACTGAAAGACACAATCAAAACTACCAAGACGTTGCTGATTGGAAGCCGCCATCCCGGATCGCGTTTGAAAGCCCAAGTCGACGACATCCGAATTTACGATCGAGCTCTCAACTTGCAAGAAGTCCAACGACTTGCCGATGCGGACCCCATCGCCGAACTACTTGCCATCGCCGATAACGACCGAACGGATGCCCAAAACACGACCATTAAAGATCACTACCTGACCACTGAGAATGAAGAGTATCCAAAACTTCTCAAGAAGCAAAATGAGCTTCAAAACAAAATTTCCGAGCTGAAAAAACCATTGACTACGGTCATGGTCATGGGCAACCAGGAGAAGCCACGCAAAACATTCATCCTTAATCGCGGTGCCTATGATTCACCCACTGACAGGGAGGTGTCACCGGGAACCATCGCCGCATTGCCTGCCATGAAGGACGATGCTCCAAAAAACCGCCTGGGAATGGCACAGTGGCTGTTCTCCGCTGAACACCCTCTCACCTCACGCGTAACGATCAACCGTTACTGGCAAATGCTATTCGGTCGTGGACTTGTAAGCACACCCGAAGACTTTGGGGCTCAGGGTGACTTCCCTTCACATCCCGAATTACTCGACTGGCTTGCGGTTGATTTCAGAGAGCATGATTGGGATGTCAAACGGATCCTGAAGGAGATTGTTTTATCCGGCACCTACCGTCAATCATCTGCAAGCACCGCAGAGTCCTACCAAAGCGATCCTGACAATCGACTCATCAGCCGTGGCCCACGTTTTCGATTGCAGGGCGAGTTCATACGCGACACGGCACTCACGCTAAGTGGTCTGCTGAATGAGACAATGGGCGGCGCTGGGGTAAAACCATACCAACCACCAGGACTTTGGGCCGAAGTTGGTCTCGGCGGCAACCCGCGATTCACTCAGGATCATGGCGATAAACTATACCGACGGAGCATCTACACCTATTGGAAACGCTCTGCTCCACCGCCATCCATGCAAATCTTTGATGCACCAACACGTGAAAAATGCATCGTGCAACGAGCCCGCACCAACACACCCCTGCAAGCTCTTGTCACGTTGAATGACACGCAATTCATCGAGGCGTCGCGCCACATGGCCGAGAGATTGGTTCGTGACGGTGGGAAAACGAGTCAAGAACGGTTGCGATACGGTTTTCGTCTTGCAACCTCTCGCAACCCCACCACTCAGGAAATCACTGTTTTGAAACGCATTCTTGACAATGCATCGAAGAAGTACAAAGCCAACCCGGAGGCCGCGAAACAACTGCTGGCTGTTGGAGAGGCAAAGCGAGATGAATCTCTTCCTGCTGACGAACTCGCGGCTTGGACAATCATTGCCAGTTCAATCCTTAACCTTGACGAAACATTAACGCGTGAATAGCCCCAACCCAATACGCAAAACGATGAATCCCATCCAAGAATATCAATTACAAATGACACGGCGGCAGTTGCTTCGTCGTGGCCGTGGTTGTCTTGGCGCTGCAGCGCTATCCACACTCCTGTCTGGTGACAACCAAAGTATTGGCGCGCCGGCAGCGCGTTCCAGTGCGAATCCCGGGTTGCCGGAACTACCACATTTTCCTGCCACAGCCAAACGCGTTATCTATCTGTTTTTGGCTGGAGGTCCCAGTCACATCGACATGTTCGATTACAAACCGGCAATGAAGAAACTGCACGGTACGGAGTTACCAGACTCGATACGAAACGGGCAGCGTTTGACAGGTATGTCGAGTGGACAAAGCACATTTCCGTGCGTTTCTCCGATGTTCAAGTTCAAGCAGTATGGCGAACGTGGAACGTGGGTCAATAGCGAGCTATTGCCGCATACTGCGTCGATCGTTGATGAAATGACAATCGTTCGCACCATGAATACCGAAGCGGTCAATCACGACCCGGCCATGACTTACATCAATACCGGGACGCAACAATTGGGACGCCCCAGCATGGGCGCATGGCTCAGCTATGGACTCGGCAGTCCCAATGAGAACCTTCCTGCCTACGTCACCATGATTTCACGTGGTGCCAAAGCAGGACAAGCTCTGTTCTCGCGACTTTGGGGCTCAGGGTTCCTGCCTTCCAAGCACCAGGGAGTTCAGTTTCGCAGCGGTGAGGATCCCGTGCTGTATCTGAATAACCCGGACGGCATCGATCCAGAGACACGCCGGCAAATGCTGGACGGAATTGCCGAGCTGAACGCGACTCGATTCAAAGACGTCGGAGATCCAGAGATCCAGACAAGAATTGCCCAGTACGAGATGGCATATCGCATGCAAACCTCAGTACCCGATTTGATGGACTTATCCAGTGAGAGCGAGGCGACCTACAAACTGTACGGCGACGACTCAAAAAAACCGGGCACCTTTGCGGCCAACTGTATTGTGGCGAGAAGATTGGCCGAACGCGGTGTTCCGTTCATTCAACTATTCCACCGGGGCTGGGACCAGCACGGCAACCTGCCCAAGGAACTCACCACAAACTGCAAGAGCGTGGATCAACCTGCCGTCGCCCTGGTCAAAGATCTAAAACAGCGAGGCATGTTGGAGGACACTGTCGTGATCTTCGGCGGTGAGTTTGGAAGAACGATCTACAGTCAAGGGAAGTTGACCGAAACCAGCCATGGCCGTGATCACCATGGGCGATGTTTCAGTACGTGGGTCGCAGGCGGTGGATTCAAACAAGGATTTGATTACGGCAAAACCGACGATTACTCCTACAACATCCTCGAAAACCCAGTGCACATTAACGACTTCAACGCCACCATCCTGCACACGCTCGGAATCGACCACGAACGTTTCACCGTGAAGCATCAGGGACTTGATGCAAGGCTCACCGGCGTCGAATCACCCCGCGTTGTGAAGGAAATCCTGGCATGACCGCCGCAAAGATCGGAATCGTTACCGTATCGGATCGCGCCAGTCGCGGTGAGTACGAAGACCTGGGCGGCCCAGCCATCGCCAGCTATCTCAACGAAGTGCTAACCAGCCCATGGGCCGCCGAAGCACGCGTGATCTCTGATGACCAGGATTTGATCGAGACAACCCTGAAGGAATTGTGTGACAACGATGGCTGTTGTCTGGTTGTTACCACTGGTGGCACCGGACCTGCACGTCGCGATGTCACCCCAGAGGCGACCGAAGCTGTTTCGGAAAAGATGATGCACGGGTTCGGTGAACTGATGCGAAAGGTGTCACTCGAAAAAGTTCCCACTGCAATTCTCTCGCGTCAAACCGCCGGTATCAGAGGTGGCTCCTTGATTGTAAATCTACCCGGCAAGCCAAAAGCAATCAGTGAATGTTTAGATGCGGTCTTTCCAGCAATCCCGTACTGCATTGACTTGATCGAGGGACCACGACTAACCACCAACGACAGTCGGTTCGTCGCTTTCCG